>JAKAHW010000043.1 GCA_021825285.1 bacterium | reverse complement strand
GTAGCGAAGTGAACCAAATCCCGCCCTCTGGGCCTAAACTTGACATCTAATAAAAAAACCTATAATATTTGATGTTATGGCAGCTCGACCGGAAAACGATAATGGCTCAATAACAATTAGGCTTAACAAAAAAGTCGCAGTCGCAGCTTTGGCTGGAGTAATAGCAGCTACAGGAGGAGTTGGATATTTAGCTTCACAAGGAGGACAAAAATCTCCGGATCAGTCACCCTATACTCCCTCTTCTGCTCCACAGGGTTTGATAGAAAATCAATCACAGACAGCATCACAGCTTCCATATCCTGATTCTTCAAGCGAAGCTTTTTATGGACCGTCATTTGATCCAGAACAATCCCCTAAACCTAATCTATCAATGGAACAACAGGCCTCAAATGCTGTCTTTGATTACTGGCTATCACTTATAGATAAAACTCAAGTTAAAGAAGAAGGACAAAATTCTTACTACCTAAAAACAACTCCTCAAAATTTTGACGAATGGAAACATAACATAGATATTATCAAAAATGGGGGCACAGCAGATTCTCCGTTAATCTTAAATTGGGTAGGAGGAGAACTGATGCATAAAGATGGCTCGGCCACTCAATCTAGGGGAATAAAATCTCAGGGAATCGCTGTTTTAACCAATATATCAATGCATACAGATAAAGCTGGCGTAACAAATCAAGACAAACAAAATGGAATGACTTGGAAAGGAGATTCAGCAGTTATATATAATTTCGTTTATAGCGAAAATGAATACTGGCCGACTCCAAACACACCGTTTGCTCCTGATCAAAATGTTAAAGATTGGCTATTAAAACCTGAAAGTGATCCATATTGGGCGCCGTCAGATAAATTGGGAATTGCAATTAACAATATTGATGTTAATTTACAAAATGGAACTTGGGAAATACCCGGAGTAAAAGAATTTATTTCAACATCAAGCACATTTCCTTTAGCTTATGTTGCAAGACCTTTTCTGTTAGCCGGCGACCCTGGGTTTTGTCAGGATCCTAAAGCTGTTTCATCGTGCAACCAAATAATAAAAGATATTACCTACTAACTTGACAACAAGTTAAAAATATTCCAAACTGGATATAAGATGAGATTTGCTGCTCGTATCCTGACCATATTACTAATAACAATCGTATTGTTTTTTTCTCTAAAAACTTCTTCTGTAAACGCTCAAACTAACGCCCAAAATGCCATTCAAACCTTTAACACTTCAACCAATAAGGATGTTCCTAAAGATATGCACTTTTTTTCACAAGGAGTAGTTTTGGAACTTATGTCTGCGATGGTTTGCCAGCTCGCTGGATTTGATCCAGTTAATCCTTCACAAGCTTGCCTTGGAATAGATAGACAAACAGGAAAAATAGGGTTTGTCAAAAATGGAGGCGGATTAGTTATGGTTGTAGGGAAATTAATAGATAATACTATTTTTGTGCCAGTCCATGTTTCCGATTACACGTCGTATGTTTCACAAAACTTCGGATTTCCCAAAACAACGTATGCTCAAGGAATTGGATTTGTGGGCTTAAGACCGGTTTTAAGCATTTTCACAATCTTTAGGAATATGTCATATCTTCTATTTGTATTTATTTTTGTATTGGTAGGAGTTGCAATCATGTTAAGGGTAAAAATCGACCCAAGAACTGTCATGACTATCCAAAATCAAATTCCAAAACTTATTATCGGTCTTGTCATGATTACTTTTTCGTATGCAATCGCAGGATTAGTAATTGATGGTATGTGGGTTGGGACTTATTTTTTAATCAACACAATTGTTCCTACCACTGAAAAAGCTAACATTACCAATAGTCTTACGCAATCAACGCCTGGGTTTGTCGGAAATGTTTATCAAGATAATAATGGAATATTCGGAATCTCTATGGGAGCAGCAAGGGGAGCAGGGGATATTATCAGACAAGCTATTCATCCAGATACACTAATTGGTGTTGGTGATCAAACTAGTTGTACGGATTTTTTCTGTGTTATAACGCATATTTCGGGCATTATAGGTAATATTATATCTTTGGCTTTGTCATGGCTTGTTGGACTTGTCGTGGGCATAATTGCGTTTCTTATTTTTGTTATTGCAATTCTTGTTCAGCTGTTTAAGCTGTGGTTTGCGCTTTTAAAATCGTTTATTTCTGTTATTTTAGACGTTATACTTGCGCCTTTTTGGATCATCGCCGGACTTTTGCCGGGAGCTGGACAAAATGTTGGTTTTGGTGCTTGGCTAAGAGATATTGTTGCAAATTTGGCTGTATTTCCGGCTGCTGTATTTTTATTTTTAATGTCTAAAGTCGTTTTGGATGGATTTGCAACCAACATATCTCCCACAGCTTTTAACCCTCCGCTTATTGGAAATGCAACTGGAACAGGTAATGGTACAGATTTTGGAAGTCTTCTTGCGGTAGGATTTATCCTAGCTTCACCAGGAATTGTAGACCAAGTCAAAAAAGCCCTTAAAGCTGCAGGGCCTGGAGCCGGACTTGGAGGAGTTGGAACTAGTGCAGCTATGCTTGGAGCAATAGGCGGAGCTGTTGGATCTAAGCTTTACTACAAAGACAGAGAAGGTAATTTGCAGGGTGCGATCGGAAATAGAGTAGCTGCAAGTCAAAACAGAGTCTTAAGAAGCAGGCCGGTAAGAGCTATGTTGGGAGTAAATGAAAATCCTTATGAAAGACAATTAGCAAATCAGCAAAGAAAAGAAACAATCAAAAGAGCAATGCAAAAAGTTCTAGGCCAAACGCCTCCTCCAACGGGACCAACAAATCCGCCGCCACCCCCGCCGCCACCGGCGGGGCCAAAAACAAATCCTTAAGGTTTTCCTGAAACAACATCATTAACCGCAATTCTTAATGCTTTAAAAAGCCCTCGTAATCCTCCGCTTGCAGCTCCACCTAAAAATGATTGCAAAAATAGCTTTCTTGTTCTTGTATCTGTATTTCTTTTTACTAAATTGACCTCATCTTTGTACAAAACTTCTCCGTCTCTTAATACGTTGTAGATTGCAGTTATATCCTCAAGCCCATATCTACTGACATTGCTATCCCAGGCTCTGTGCGCATAAATCTCTTTAGCAACCATGTAAGTAAATGCTCCTTCCCAAATCGACAGTTTAATTGCTTTTTCTAAGTCTGACTTTTTTAGGCTTCCGTTTTCTATTCTCTCTTTAATGTCTGGACGCTCATATAACCCGGCTAAGCCAGTTGCAGTTACTCCAAGTTTACCAAGATCAAGTCCGCCCTCATCCTCTTCGAGCCTTCGGGGAGATTTCATTTCCCTGTCTATAAAATGCAAGACTTCAGAGCCAAACATCGACTCTAATATAGACATATCTTTTCCCTTTAACACACCTTTTTCTATCTCCCACGTTCTGATTTTCTTCGTATAGTCAGTTCCGGGCCAAGTAGAAAGAGTGTAAGTAATATTTTTTCTGATACCCTCCTTTACTTTTATGAGTTTTTCCTGATCAATAATGGTTTCTCCTGTTGTGCTGTTATAACCCTGAAACATACCCTTAAAATCCATTTCTTTGCTGTTTATTATAAAATCAAGCCATTCACTTCCCATCTGCATATGATTAACAACGAACTGTCTTTGCATATCGTTATCGAATTCCAGCTTTTCTTTGGCAACACGCTTGACTTCATTTGCTGTTAAGCCACTTTCGATAATCTCCCTACCGTTTTCATCAAAAAAATGATAACTACCGTCGCTATTTATCTTGTATGTGTATGCATTATGGCGTGGAGTAACCCGTTGTCCCTGCGCGTTTCTTAATATAATTGCTCCTTTTTCGTCTCTTTCGAAATCTTTGTAGTCCTTAATAGGATTATTTATTAAATCAACGTCCGAGCCCTGACCGCCTTGGACAATTTCATAAATTGCCCTGCCATTAACATCTCTTGTCGCTTCAAGAAAATTAAGATTGATCCTTTTAAGCCCATCGATTGTATATTTGCTTCCGTATTTTGCCCTTCTGGACTTAGCTCTTTGCCTTAATCTATATTCCATAAGGTTTGTTTGTTTTGTCCACTGCTCAAAACCTACTGATTTTACGTCATTTCTTGCCCCGACTCCGGTAAAATTACATAATGAATATGCCCATGCTTCTGCCAGTTTGGCCTCGCTATAAGAGATTTTTTCTCTCTCCATTAAAGACAAAACCATTCTTTCCCTGATTTCTGCAAACTGACTTTGATTTGGTGTCGGACCTAAAAAGATGTTCCAATATTCCATTGTTTTTGCGAGCTTTTTAGGATCATTAAGTATTTCTGCCTTTATATTTCCATTGGCGTCAAACATAGCGTCATATTCTTTTTTATTAAATTCTGCATGTTTCATTTTTCCGGTCAATTTCCCATTTTCGTACTCTGCGTATTTCTTTTTATAAAATACGGTGTCCTCTCCTAGATACTTTTTAACCATTTCAGGATCCCAAATATGAATATAGGATCCCCATGCTCTTCTGATTGCGTCTCCCATTACAAAGTTATTTTCAGACTTTTCTTTTATTTTTCTTCCACTCTCTGCTTCTTCGCCCAAAACCGTTCGAGACATAGATGGAAGAGTTAAAATAAACTCCATAAAATCGCCTCTGGTAATTGGATTATTTTTATAAATAGCCTCCAAGGACTGCATCATTCCTTTTTCGCCCGACCTATTATCTCTATACATCCAGTCACCGTTTCTCATTAACATAAAAAGAAAAGTTTCTTTATACAGTTTTTGTCTTAATGCCTCATATTCGGGATTCTCCGAGATTTGCTCTATATTTGAAGGCAAGTCATTGCCGTTAGCATCCTTTTTCCCTGTGATAACATTAGCTCTTCTTTTTTCATGGAAGAAACTCGGTGTAAAAACGATTTCGTAGAAGTTAATCGTTCTAAAGGAAGTTTTTACACCCATTCCCTCATCGGTAAAGAAATTTGCTTCACCGGTTGGATTATTATCATGGACTCTCCACATCTGATGCCTTACCCATTCATAAAAATGCGCTAAATTAACTCTTTGCTCTCTTTTACCCTCAACCATTACATCTTCAACTAATGCAAATTCTCCTCCGGGTTTATACTCATCTTCCGACCGTTGCATGATTAAAGCGACTAAGTCCTCTAAACAAAGTGGCATATCCGGAAGCTTTCCTTCTTCTTTTGATTCATAATGCGACTTAATCTTTGGAGAAAGATACTTAACTATTCCTTTTAAATTCTCAATATCAGTAGTCGTGGAATTTAAGGCAGCAATCAAATTATCATAACCTTTAATATCTCCAAAGACCATTTCATCTTTCTCCGTGTCGCTCATTAATTTGGTTATTTTCCCAGCCTCTTCTAAAAATCCGCTTACTCCTTCTCTTACATCTGACATTGACGATGAAAATTCAACCTGAGAAACGTATTGATTAACTTTTCCCTTAGACTCAGCAATTGCTTTAGCAGCATTTTCTTCGTTTTCTTTTGATGCTAAAGAGGCTTGTCTTAACATGTCAATAAGAGAACTCATATTTTTTTCTTGTCCATCATCATCGACAAATTTTGCAGCAATATCAGTGTCTATCCCCCTTGACTGAAGTTCTTGAAGAGCAGTCATCGCGCTTACAGAGGTAATGCTTTTTATGTCTACCAGATGTCTTTCCGGTTCGGTAGTTAGAATATCCCGTGCAACACCAACACCGCCGGATCTTTGTGACTCGCTTTCTTGAGGATTTTGATGTGGTCCAAATTCTCCTGTATTCTCTGCCATAAAGATATTTCCTTCTGTCTCAAGCTTATGAGAATTAGGCTGATGTGTCAACCCCGATTGATTCGGGGTCAATTCATTTTGACTTGGATTTAAATTTCTTTCTTGTTCGCTCATGTAGGAAAGTTTAAGCCCAAATAAGTAAAAAAACTTGATATTAACATCACAAAAAACTTACAATAACAAGGTATGGAGCTTGAACATTTTGAATCTTTATATCCTGATAAAACGCGCTTTGAAGAAATTGAAAAGATTCTTAAAATTATTAAGGAAGGAAATTCCTGTCAAGTCGTATCTGCAGCAGGAGTAGGAAGGTCAAATCTTTTAGGCCTTTTAAGTTATAACCGAAACGTAAGAATAAAACACTTAGGAGAAAATCAAAAAAACTATCATTTTGTCTTGTTAAATTTTTCCGAAGTAAGAAAAAGACCGTTATCAGACATCAATAAATTTATTTTTTTAGGAATCTTAGACTCATTAAGAGAAAGAGGTTTAAAAAAAGAATACGAAGAAATCAACAAGATTTTTAAGGAAAGCATAGAATTTAACGATGAACTGGTTATTTTCTCCGGTGTCAAAAAAGCGATAGACTTTTTAGCAACTGAACATAATTTAAATTTAATTTTACTTTTTGATAGATTTGAAGAATATATTCCAACCCTTACCAGCGATTTTTTTGCAAATCTAAGAATACTTAGAAACAGAGCTAAATATCATTTTTCAGTCGTTTTTTCACTTAATAGGCCCTTAGAAGATCTTATTGAGCCCTCGCTTTTCGCTGATTTTTTTGAATACGTAGCCGGAAGAATAATTTACCTTCCAATCTATGATAAAACAGGACTTGAATTTAGAATCTCATACTTAGAAAAAGTAACAGAAAAAAGAATTGATAAGAAAATTTTAGAAAGAATAATATCTTTAACCTCAGGCCATGGCAGACTCACTATCCTCAGCCTTGAAGCAATACTGGCGCTTGATTCAAAAATTCCTAATGACAATACTCAATTTTTAAGCTATTTATTTGCCAAGAGGCCAATCAGAAGTGCGCTTTTTGCGATATGGAATGGGCTTAACCCATCAGAACAGCAATATTTTTTAGATAAAGATATCGAACCTGTTTTTTTAGAGAATATTTTTTTGGCGCAAAACGGAGCACCAACAATACCTATTTTTGATGAATTTATAAAACAAGAGATCGGAAAAAAACATAACGCTAAAAACGAAGAAATAACCCTTAATGACAATACTAATGAAATAAAAATGGGTGAGAAAATTTTGTCTGATAGTCTAACCTCATCTGAATTTAAGCTTTTAAAATATTTACTTATAAACAAAGAGAGAATTGTTGATAAAGAGGAGATTATTAACACCGTATGGGGAGAACAGAAAACAACTTTAGGTGTAACCGACCAGGCTCTTGATCAGTTAGTTTTTAGACTAAGAAAAAAAATAGAAGAAAATCCAAATAACCCAAAGATTATCGCTACAATTAAAGGTCGAGGGTTTAAATTGATAGGTTAGAGCTTGCTTTTTATTTTGGTTTTGATATACGATAAAAATGTGAAGAAAATATTTTTGTTTTCATTTTTTATATTATTTTTCATTTTTTCCTACACTTATTCATCCAAATCCGCCCTCGCTGTAGGTACCTGCCCCGCCGGGACATGCAATTCCACCTGCTGTCCAGGTCCTGCTCCAACTTACCGCTGTGACCCCCTTGCTTCTACGGGCTGTGAAGAACAAACAACAGCTTGTCGTAGTAATGTTTGTACTCATGCTGATCATGGCGCAGCTCCTATGACAAAGTGCACTGGCGCTGGTCTTACCTGCACTACAAAGTACAGCTGCTCTTCTGGTACTTGTGCACCAGACCCAAATGGCACATACACCGACTCTACTTGCAGCGGAGCATGTAGTGGTGGTGGTGGCGGAGGCGGTGGAGGTGGCGGAGGCGGTGGTAGCGGTTGCACAAGTACTACTTGCCCAAAATGCGATAGTACATATGACTTTAATTTTGCTTCCGGTCAATGCCAAAGGTGGAATGATAGTACAAAAAAATATGTAACCACTGCCCCAACTTGCGAAACATGCGCAGCGGGAGAAGCTTGTTATACAGGAGGGGGATGCTCTTTTCCTCCAGGCTCAGCCGGATTCACAAACGGAAGTCACCCTTGTCCAGGCGGTACTATATGTAAAACCGCAATAGGACCAGTTAATATCGACGCTCAATCTCTGGTAAAACAATTGTTTGCAATTCTCTTATCGTTATCAGGAGGCTTAGCAGTTCTACTTATCGTAATCTCCGGATATAGATTAATTGCCTCTCAGGGCAATCCTGAAGGAATAAAAGCAGCCCAAGAACAGCTTACTGCGGCAATCATAGGCCTTCTCTTTGTTATTTTCTCTTTTACCATTTTAGAT
>JAKAHW010000042.1 GCA_021825285.1 bacterium | reverse complement strand
TTGGCTGCAGGTAAAGGGACTCGAATGAAGGCAAAAGAAAAAAATAAAGTTGCATATCATTTGAATGGGGTTCCTATGGTAAGTCGCACCATTAATATTCTAAGGGAAGCTGGGGTAAGAAATATCTTGGTTGTTGTCGGTCATGCTAAAGAATCAGTCCTTTCATTATTGGATGAAGAAATTCAAGCTGTCGAACAGAAGAAAAGACTTGGAACCGGTCATGCAGTAATGTGTGCAATGAAGAAAATCCCAAATGATACAGAGCACGTAATTGTTTTAAATGGTGATGATTCCTTTCTTTTTTCACCCGACCTTTTAAAACAGCTTTTCAGAAAACATACGGAAACAAATTCTGAAATAACTTTCCTAACAATAGAAATGGAAAATCCAAAAGGACTTGGAAGAATTGAAAGAAATGCTGAGGGAAAAGTTGTAGATATCGTTGAGGAAAAAGATGCAAACGAAAACCAAAGAAAGATAAACGAAATTAATGCGGCATGCTATCTTTTTTCTTACAATTTTTTGAAGAACAACATCGGAAAAATTGAGAAAAGCAAAACAAGCGGAGAATATTACATTGTGAGCCTTGTTGAAATTGCCGTAAAAGCAAAAGAAAGAGTTGAAGCATTAATGATTAATAAGTTAAAATGGAGAGGGGTAAATACCCCTGAAGAACTGGAAGAAGCGGAAATGTTAGTGGTTTAAATATGGCGTGTAAAAACTCTTTGTTTTTCTTAAGCTTTACATCTGTCCCGTCTACAAAAAAAATCACCCACCAATTCACAAATTTAGTTACTTAATTTATGTCGGATTTATTTTTTTTAGGGACTCTATTTCTCTTTTTGGTATTCCTCGTTAAAAACACTTTATTTTGGATTCAAATTTGGCAGCAAAAAGAATATTCGGAAGTTAGGGTTTTGACACACCTTAGGGAGACAAGCGAGGGCAGGAATATTGTTTGGGGTAAATTGCATTTGTTGAAATTATTTGCATTTTTTTTCTACTTTATAACTATTTTTGCAACATCTCTTTATCCAATTTATCCTGTTCTTGTTTTTACCATTTACCTTCTACTCTTTTATCTATTTATAAAAGACATTATTTCAGGACAAATAAGTTTTCCCAAATTTACGGCAAAAGCAATCTCGATTTTATTTTTTTCTCTAGTTTTGGAAATATTAATTTTTCTCTTACCCCTTCTTGATAAATATTTTTGGATAATTTTTGTTGATTCTCTTCTTCCGTTTGTTGTCACCCTTTTTATACTGATCTTGACTATTCCTACGGATTTTTATAGGGATGAAATTATAAATCGTGCAATAGACAAAATTAATAAAAGGAAAAATCTAATAACAGTTGGAATTACAGGAAGTTATGGGAAAAATTCCACAAGAGATTTTATAGAAAAAATTCTTTCTTATAAATTCAACGTATTAAAAACCAGAGATAACGAAAATACAATTATTCCTATTGCAAGGACTATTAGTAAAAGCTTAACGCTCAAGAAGCAGGTTCTAATCGTAGAAATTGAAGCATACAAAAAGGGGGAGATAAATGAAATTGCAAAAATAATAAGACCTACAATAGGAGTCCTGACAGGAATTTCTGACAACCATATTTCTTTGTTTAAAAACCTAACCAATATTGTTGATGCTCAATATGAGCTGATAGAAAATTTGCCAAGATATGGGTTGGCAGTTTTCAACGGTAACAGTAAGCATGCATATTCTCTCTTTAAAAAAACAAGAAAAAATAAAATTTTGTATGGAACTTTGGAAGAAAATTATGTTGATTTAAAATCAAAAAACATAAAAGAAAAAAAGTTTTCATTAACATTTGACCTATTTTTTAAAGAAAATAATTTGGGAAATTTTGAAACAAATTTATTGGGTAAAAGAAATATTGAAAGGCTTCTTCCGGCAATATATTTAGGAATTCATTTGGGAATAAAAATAAAAGATATTAAAAAAATAGTTTCCGATATCCATCCTTTACCAAAGATTATGGAACCGTATGTGATGGGGAATGGCGCAGTTTTGGTAAACGATACCCATTATTCCAATTCAAGCCTCGTTTTGGGAGCTCTTGAATATTTAGAAAATTTCCGGGGAAAAAAGATAATGGTTTTGGAGCCGCTTTTGGAACTTGGTAAAAATGCGCAATCTGATCATTACGAATTAGGAAAGGAAATAGGAAGTAAATGCGACTTTCTTTTCCTCACAAACAAAAACTCTTTCAAGGCATTAATAAATGGAATTAAAGATTCGGGTGGCGAATGCAAAGTTTTGGTCGCTCCCCCGAGCGTAATTTCGGATTTCGTAGAAAATAATTGTCGAAAAAATGATGTTGTCGTTTTTGAAGGAAGCGAGGCAGATCTTTCATTCTCCCTTCTTTCCCCTGATCCAGTATTCGGGTAGCAATTTCTTTTAAAAAACATCCGAGAGTGCTATAATAAGTTTCACGCAGGGAATAACCCTGTTTTAATTTATATGGATAGAGTTTTTGGTTTCGCAATTCTTTCACTCGTAATTACTGTTCTCCTACTTGTTCCCTTCATAGACTTTTTATACAAAATAAAACTGCAAAGAAAACATCAAAAAACACGAAACATATTTAACGAAAGAACTCATTTTTTTGACAAATTCAGCTCTTGGAAGGTAGGAACGCCAATTGGGGGTGGTTTACTTATCATTTTCGTTGTAACAATTCTATCCCTTTGGGCTTATGGACTATTTCGTGTGGAGGTCAAATTTTGGGAGCTTTTTGTGCTTTTGTTTTCTTTTGTTAGCTTTGGAGCTTTGGGATTGTATGATGATATGAAAAAATCCCTTAATACAACCGAAGGCTCTTTTTTCGGATTAAGGTTTAAGTGGAAATTTGTCCTTCAATGGATTTTGGCCTTGACTATAGGTTCCGTGCTTTATTTCAAGCTCGGATACTCCTTCGTTTATGTTCATTGGCTGGGACAAGTATCTTTTGGAATTTTGTATATATTCTTTTCAGCCTTCGTAATTGTTTCGTTTGTAAACGCTTTTAATATTGCCGACGGCCTTGACGGCCTTGCTCCCGGCCTTTTGATAATTTGTTTGGCAGCATTTCTTGCAATTTCAGGAACGATTCTTGACAGCTTCTTAGCGCTTTTCATAGCAATACTTTTGGGATCTGTTGCAGCATTTTTATACTTTAATATTTACAAGGCAAGAATTTGGCTCGGAGATGTGGGTTCTTTGTCTTTGGGAGCTGCACTTGCCGTAATAGGTCTTTTGACGGGTAAAACCTTTTCACTCGCCTTAATCGGAGGAGTTTTTATTCTTGAGGTTGGGTCTTCCTTAATCCAGATTTTATCCCGTAAATTATTAAACAAGCGCGCTTTTCCGGTCGCCCCCATGCATCTATATTTCCAGAAGAAAGGATGGGAAGAGCCGAAAATTGTAATGCGTGCGTGGCTTTTAGGTTTGGTATTTGCACTTCTTGGTTTATATATAGCCTTCTTAGGATGAACAAACTTGGTCTGTCCCTTTTTTTAATAACAATACTTTTATCATTTATCGGGATTTTTATCCTCTACGAAAGTTCTACGTATGCTGCAACCCTCAATATCGGCGATAAGTACTTTTTCGTTAAATATCAGGCTATTTGGCTTACTCTTGGCATTATTCTTTGTTTTGCCGTTTCACGTTTTAATTACAAAAGCTATTACAAATTTGCACTTCCTGCACTTATCGTCACGCTTTTTCTATTGCTTGCCGTTTTTCTTCCCGGAATTGGCCTTAAGCTAAAGGGCGCCCATAGGTGGTTAAACCTCGGTTTTATGGTACTTCAACCGTCCGAAATTATGAAAATCACTCTGACGATTTATCTGGCTGCTTGGCTTTCCATAAAAGAAAAAGGGAGGGTGTTTGCCTTTCTGATTCTGCTTGCAATATCGGCCCTGCTTGTAATTATCGAGCCGGATATGGGAACAGCTTTTATTATAGCTTCCGCTTCAACAATTGTTTATTTTCTTTCAGGAGCTTCCCTTCGCGATCTGGCTGTAATCTTTTTCCTGGTTATTGCCGGAATGGGACTTTTGGTAAAGCTTGAACCATACCGGATACAAAGATTGGCATCATTTCAAAATTTTGACAAAAAAGATCTTTCAACCACTTCTTACCATGTTAAACAAGTTTTAATATCTTTGGGCTCAGGAGGTCTTACCGGAGTAGGTTTTGGTAAGTCTGTTCAGAAATATGCATACCTACCGGAAAATACAACCGACTCAATTTTTGCAATTTTTTCTGAAGAAGCAGGGTTTGTAGGCTCAGTAATTTTATTAAGCATATTCTTTGTGCAATTTCTCTTAGGATTTGTTATTGCAGCACGTACCCAGGATATGTTCGGCCGGCTTTTGGCAGCAGGGATTATCTCATTTATCGCAATACAAACTCTGGTAAATCTTGCTTCCCAGGTAGTTTTGATCCCGTTGACCGGGATTCCATTGCCCTTTATTTCATACGGTGGATCTTCGCTTATTATCAATTTTGTCTCAATTGGGATATTATTAAATATAGCAAGGAAACAAACTAATACAAAAAACTTAAACAAACATTTAAGGAGACGTTAATTTTTGTTCCACCAAAAAATATGCGTATTGTTATAACAGGAGGACATTTCTCGCCGGCTTTTGCGCTTAGCCAGGAATTAATCAGGCAAGGGCATGAGGTTTTTATTGCAGGAAGAAAAAATACTCTTGAGGGGGATAAGGCACATTCTTATGAATATTTGGTTTCCCAAAAATTCAACATTCCTTTTTTTGAAATTAAAACAGGAAGACTTCAGCGAAAAATAACAAAACAAACACTTCCTTCACTTTTCAAGACCCCAAAAGGCTTCGTAGATGCTTACAAAATGCTTGGTAAAACAAAACCTGATGCAGTTGTTGTTTTTGGAGGGTATATTTCAATGCCTGTTGCTTTGGCCGCATATGCTAGAAAAATTCCCATTGTCGTTCATGAGCAAACCCAAAATGCAGGACTTGCCAATAGGTATATTGCAAGATTAGCCAAAAAAGTTTGTATCACTTTTGAGTCTTCAAGGAAATATTTTCCTTCCCAAAAAGTTGTCGTGACAGGTAACCCTATCCGAAAGGAAATTTTTAAAGGCCATAAAAAGATGGAATTGCCTCAGGGTCCAGTGATTTACGTTACAGGGGGGAGTTCCGGCTCTCATTTTATAAATACTCTCATGAAAAAGGTTTTGGCTGAGTTATTAAAAGATTATGTTATTGTTCACCAAACCGGAAATTCAAAAATACATGACGATTTCAGCAATTTAAATCTTGAAAAAGAAAAGTTACCAAGAGAGCTTTCGGATAAATATATATTAAAGGAGTTTATAGATCCTGAAGAAATCGGATTTTTGCTAAGGCAGTCATCTCTCGTAATTTCCCGTTCGGGAATTAATACAATTCTGGAACTTTTAGCGCTCAGAAAAGTCAGTCTTCTTATTCCTTTTCCATACGGGCAGCACGAGGAGCAGCTTGAAAATGCAAGACTTGTGAAAGAGGTTGGTCTTGGAGAATATCTGGAACAGGAAGAAGCCGAGCCTGCAGTTTTCCTGGAAAAAGTTAAATTTTTAATCGAGAATAAAGACATTATGGTAAAAAATGCCAAAATACCAAAAGTATTTACGCCCCACGCATCAGCCAACATCATTAACGTGCTTATGTCTTTGTCAAAACCCCGGGATTAATTGTTTCAGCCTATTTAAAAATGAAAAGAAGAACAAAAAAAAATATCAATTTAATCTTAAAAACAATAGTTGTTTTGGCTTTAGTGTTTACATCTTTATTTATAGCTTTTAAATTTATTTTGCCGTTTTTTCCAAAAATTGAAATTAAAAGCAACCAAAGCATTGTTGTGCCATTGGGACAGAATTTTGATTTTCAAAAATTAAGGGAAAAACTTTCCGAGAAAGGAATAAATTTTGACTCAATTGATGTTTCGTCGAATTCGGGAGTCATAATCGGCAAAGTAACCGGCGGACCAAAAGTGTATTTCGCAAGCGATAAAGATGTCGATTGGCAAGTTTCCTCTTTACAATTAATTATTTCAAGACTTACAATAGATAATAAGAAGCCGAATTTAATAGATTTGCGCTTCGATAAGCCTATTGTAAAATATTAGGTTTTTATACATATAAAAATTATGCGTGATTCACAAATTGCCGTCGGGCTCGATATAGGTTCCTCAAAAATTTCTACTGTCATTGGACAGCTCAACGACGAGAACATAAACATTTTGGGAGTTTCAGAAGTCCCATCAAAAGGTATAAGGCGTGGCCAAATTGTTGATATTGAGGAAGCAGCCTCGGCCATAAATGCATCTTTGGATGCCTCGGAAAGAATGGCCGGGTATTCAATTGACCGCGTTTTTGTTTCAATAAGCGGATCCCACATCCAATCTCAAAATTCAAAAGGAATTGTGGCAATTTCCCAGCCTGACGGAGAGATTGCCCAACCTGATATTGACCGCGTCCTTGAGGCGGCAGGAGCTATTTCCTTGCCCTCTACCACAACGATCCTTCACGTTCTTCCAAAAACCTTCACTGTGGACGGGGAAGGCGGAATTAAAGATCCTGTGGGAATGACGGGGGTAAGGCTTGAGGTAGAAACGCATATAGTAAGCGCAAATTCGGTATCCGTTAAAAATATCCAAAGAGTTTTGGAGTCTGAAGCGGGAGTCGGGCTTTCCTCTCTTGTCTTTTCAGGATTTGCCTCGGCTTTATCGGTTTTGACCGAAACAGAAAAAGAGCTTGGAGTAATTATGGTTGATATAGGTGCGGGCGTCACAAATATTTGTATTTTTGTTGACGGAGCACTTGCCTTTTCAAGCGTTATTCCAATAGGCGCAAGGCATATTACAAATGATTTGGCAATAGGCCTTCGTATTTCGCTTGACAGTGCCGAGAAAATAAAGCTGTACCTTTCCAATAAATTTGGAAAGAAAAAAGGAGTGAAATCGGATGAGGATATTTCCGATGAAATTGACCTTAATGAATTAAGTCTTGTCGAAGACGTCAAAAAAGTTTCGCAAAAAACACTTGTGGAGGGGATTATTAAGCCCCGACTTAATGAACTGTTTACGATGATCGGAATTGAGATCAAGAAAAGCGGTTTTGCATCACAAACGCCAAGCGGACTTGTGATAACTGGCGGAGGATCCAGAACTGTTGGAGCAGAGGAGTCGGCAAAAAGAATGCTTTCAATGCCGGTTAGGATCGGAATGCCGACAAATATTGCAGGTCTAATTGATGACGTGGAAAATCCTTCTTATGCAACTGCGGTAGGATTACTTGAGTTTGCAAGAAACTTCAGGTCAAGTGAAGAAAGCGGATTTATGGATAACATAATGAAGACATTTGAATTTAAATCTCTGGGGGGAATAACCTCCCGCCTCAAAAAATTATTCAAGAGCTTGATTCCTAAATGATTTTTTCTTCTCTTGTGCCGACAAGAGAAGCAGAAGCTCTCGCCATGTCTTGTTTCGTGCTTTCAAAATCAAACTCACTTGTCGGGTGATTTCACCCCCTCCTCGATCCCGCTAAGCGGGACGAGGAATCCCCCTGACGCGTTCGTTTAATTTTTCATGCACTCAAGCTTCGAAATGGCGACCTTAATAGGTGCAACGGCGAGAATCGTTTAGCTAAAATTTTAAATACTGCGGTCCAAATGGCGTAATTTAGTTTAAGCTGTTATTTGCTTAAAATTATCTCTAATCTTATAGTTGAAATGGCATAAAAAGTGTGTTAGGATAGCTTACAAAACACCATGTTAATCAAACCCCAAACCACAAGCTTCGCCAAAATTAGAGTTATAGGAATTGGCGGAGGAGGCTCCAACGCTATTAACTCCATGATTACGGATTCAGACATCAAAGGTGTCGACTTTATGTCCATTAATACGGATGCCCAGGCGCTTCTAATGAACCAAGCCCCAACAAAAGTCCAAATCGGAGAAAACTTGACGCGAGGTCTAGGATCCGGCGGAAATCCTGAAGTAGGACGTAAAGCTGCGGAGGAATCACGCGAGAAAATTAAAGAAATGCTTGAAGGGTCTGACATGGTTTTTCTTACAGCAGGAATGGGCGGAGGGACTGGAACTGGCGCAACCCCGATAATTGCCGAAGTTGCAAAAGAAGTCGGGGCATTGACGGTTGCGGTAGTTACCAAGCCTTTCATGTTTGAGGGGACACGAAGAATGGTTTCAGCTGAAGAGGG
>JAKAHW010000041.1 GCA_021825285.1 bacterium | reverse complement strand
GCCAATTGCACGAGTTTCGAAAACTCGAGGGAGCAATCCCTACACAGGTTCAAATCCTGTACCCTCCGCAAATCACACATATAGGAAAAAACGCAATTATGAAATACGAATTTTCTGCAGGCGGAGTTGTATACAAAAAAGACCCTTCGACAAGCTCAGGGCAAGGGAGTTTAAAAATTTTGGTCTCACAGCACTCGATGCATCATGGGTGGGTGTTTCCAAAGGGCTTAATTGGAGATCATGTTGACGGCGAAAGCAAAGAAGATACGGCAATTCGCGAGGTAAAGGAAGAAACGGGCGCAGAAGGAAAAATTATTAAAGAAATGGAGCCTGTAAGTTACTGGTATGTTTGGGAGGGCGAAAAGATTAAAAAAACCGTTTATTACTACATTATGGAATTTGCCGGAGGAGATATCACAAAACACGATGATGAGATGGAAGCCGTAGAATGGGTATTGAGCGATAAAGTGCTCGAAAAACTAACATATAGAAGCGATAAAGAGGTATTTGTGAAAGCCTTACCAATAATTCAGGAGCTTGCAAATTATTGAATCCTGAATCATAATTCATAAATTAAATGGAGGAGTCGCATAGCGGCCTATTGCACACGCTTGGAAAGCGTGCGAGCGCAAGCTCACGCGGGTTCAAATCCCGCCTCCTCCGCCAATTTGTAATTGGAAAGCTTATCTTATCTAATTTGTAATTAGAAAGCTTATCTTATATAATAGGAATTCATGAAAAGAGAAAAACTTACAGTTGAAAAAAGAACAATTGCAGGAAAACAAGTAAAAAAGCTGCGACGCGAAGGAATTCTTCCCGCTAATGTTTATGGGAAAGACATCAAATCACAATCTGTTCAACTACCCTTAAAAAGCTTTAAGGAAATGTTTAAAAAGGTGCATGAAACCGGACTTGTAGACATAGAATTTGACGGTGAAAGCCTTCCGGTTCTTATCCACAACGTTCAATTTAACCCAAGGACTCAAGAACCTCTTCACGCAGATTTCTATAAAGTAAACCTAAAAGAAAAAATTACCGCAAAAGTCCCAATAGTCGCAGTCGGAGAACCACAAGCAGTTGCCGACAAAATCGGACTGCTCTTGCAACCGATGGGCGAACTTGAGGTTGAAGCTTTACCAACCGATCTTCCTGAAAAAATAGAAGTAAATGTCGAAAGCCTTAAAGATGTCGACCAGGCAATTTTAGTTTCGGACCTTAAAATGGATGAAGGCGTTACTGTTATTAGCGACGGCGGACAAACAGTATTTAAGGTTGGGGAACTCGTAACTAAAGAGATGGAAGAGCAAGCCGCAGCAGACGAGGCCGCAGCAGAAGCAGCATCAGCTGAAACTGCTGAAGGCGAAGCTGAAGGTGAAAAGCCTGCAGAGGGAGAAGAAAAAACACCTGAAGAAGGCGGAGAAGAACCAGGCGGAGAACAAAAAGCGGAAGAACCACAACCAGAACCACAGCAATAATCTATTTCACGAACTTCTTAAGATCCAGGGCTTTTTTGAACAAAGGGTCGTAATACAAAGCTTTATCCAGATATTGTCCTGCTTTTGCTTTTTCATTTAGCTTCAAAGCGTATACGGCAGCATTGTAATAACCGTCAACATAATTTGGATGTTTTGCTAAGATATCTTCCCAATATGAAAGACTCTGCTCTACCCCTTCTTTTTCTGTTTTTGTATTTAAAAAGGTTTCGTAAGCAACAGACGTTTCATAAACCAAAAAAAGGAACATTAATGACAAAAAAATTAACAAATATAAGCCCAAGCCTTTCTTTAGCTGAACCCTTTTGAAGCCCTTAAATTTAATTTTCGTTAAAAACTGCGGTAATCTTTCGGTAATTCTGCGGTAATAATTATTTTGCTTCATATGGCCAAGGCGAAATAATTAAATCCTCTTCAAAACCTAATTGTCTGCTTATTTCTTCGGTAATAAACGGCATGAAGGGATGAAGAAGCTTGAGAACAACCAGGAAATTGTCTGTTAAAACATTCAAAGTTTCTTCTGTCGCTCTTGGCTTCATATCTTCAATATACTTATCTGCAAACACGTGCCATATAAAATCATAAAGTTTCTCCGCTGCAAAATTAAAATTATAATTATCCAAGTCCTTAGTAATTTCTTTGGTTAGTTTCTCAACTTTTTCCGTCCAAAATTTATTCCATTCGCCTATTCTATTTGTTTCGACCGGCTTATTACCGTCTTTAATACTTTGTCGAGTAAACTCTATAAACCGCGCCATATTCCAGAGTTTATTGGCAAATTTACGTGCAGCATCCAATTTGGGGTATGAAAGCGCCTGATCGTTACCTGTAGCGTTTCCATAGATTAAGGCAAATCGTACCGCATCTGCTCCGTATTGGTCGACTAACTCCAAAGGATTAACCACATTCCCCTTACTTTTACTCATTTTCTTTCCATACGGATCATTTACAATCCCGTGAAACAAGACATTTTTAAATGGAGCTTCGTTTGTTCTATAAAGCCCAAGCATTACCATACGTGTTACCCAAGCTTTGAGAATGTCATAAGCCGTCTCCATAACATCTGTCGGATAGAACTTATCAAAGTCTCCTGAAATGCGGCTTGCTTGAAGCGTAGCGAAGGGCCATTGACCGGATGAAAACCAGGTATCAAATGTATCCGGATCCTGCTCCCATTCTTCCCCTTTTGGAGCTTCACCTTCTGAAACAATCCACTCACCTGTTTTCTTATTCTTCCAAGCGGGAATTCTTATTCCCCAAACAATTTGTCGGGAAATATTCCAATCCCGCAAATTTTCGAGCCATTGGAAATAAATTGTCTCAAAGTTTCTTGGAGTGATCTTAATTTTCCCTTCTTTGACAGCTTTAACTGCATCCTCAGCTAATTGTTTTGTTTTAACAAACCACTGCTCAAGCGGAAGCGGCTCCAAAACATTTTTACACTTATAGCAGAGACTCAAATTAGTAATGTAATGTTCATCAATTTTTTCAATTAAACCCTTTTTTTGCATTTCCACAACTATTGCTCTTCGCGCTTCCTTAACATACATTCCGGCAAATTTTCCGGCATGCTCGTTCATTTTCCCGTCAAATCCGATAACTTGCTTCATCAGAAGGTTATGCCTTTTTCCTGTATCAAAATCCGCGAAATCGTGAGCCGGGGTAATTTTTACCACTCCTGTTCCAAATTCAGGATCCACCATTTCATCGGCAATTACTTTTATTTTTGATTTTCCCAAAACCGTTTCTATCTCAATTTCTTTTCCAACATACTCTTTATATCGCGCGTCTTCTGGGTGAACAGCAACTGCTGTATCCCCAAATTTTGTTTCCGGTCTTGTGGTTGCAAGAATTAATGGTCCATATTTAATGTAATAAAGAGGGCGTTCACGCTCTTCATGAACCACTTCCAAATCAGAAAAAGAGGTTCCGTCAAATGTACAGTAGTTTACCAATTTATAATCTCGGTAAACCAAACCATCCTTATACATTTGATTAAAAGTTTTATAAACGATTTTTATAATTTCAGGGTCAAGCGTATATCTTTCACGGCTCCAGTCAAGAGAAAATCCAAGCCTACGTAATTGTTTTTGAATTCCACCTCTATGCTCGTTTACATAATCTTCAATCATTTTGTAAAGAGTTTCACGGTCATAGTCTAAGCGTGATTTCCCTTCTGCTTTTAGTTTTTTTTCAAAGACAAATTGAGTTTCAATCCCTGCATGGTCAGTTCCGGGAAGCCAAAGCGCTGCGTACCCTTTCATGCGCTTGTAACGGATAAGTATATCCTCAACCGTAAACATTGCATGTCCAAAGTGAAGTGCTCCATTTGCATTCGGGGGAGGCAGTATTATTGAATAAGGTTTTCCGTCCGGATTTACTTCGGGTTTAAAATACCCTTTTTCTTCCCAATTTTTATATATTTTCTCCTCAATTTCTTCGTGTTTATAAATTTTGTCCATAATGCTGATTCTAACATAGCCACAACTTAAACAAAACCCTTTACTTGACAATGCAGTAGCAAATACTTTAATATATCCCCTATAGGGGGACTATATGTACAAACCGAAGGACGAAAAAGAAAAAACAATGCACAGATTAAAGATTGCCCGAGGACACCTTGAAAAGGTTATAAAAATGTTTGAGGGCGATGAATATTGCATAGATATTCTTCATCAGTCGCAAGCTGTACAGAAAGCTTTAAAGGAAATAGATAATCTAATTCTTGAAAACCATTTAAATACTTGTGCGGCAGATGCAATAAAAAATGGTAAAGGTAAAGAGGCGATAGAAGAAGTAATGAGTGTTTTTAAAAAGAAAAACGACTAAATGACTCCTGATAAAATTTTCGTTATTATAGGTGGGTTTTTAACAATTGGCATAATTGCCTGGTATTTTTTCGGCAAAAAAGAAGAAACGGTCCTTGCAGACGAAAACATAAATGTTGAGGTTTCAGGCGGATATAAACCTTCAAAGATTCAATTGAAAAAGGGGCAAAAAACGATACTTCGTTTCTTAAGAACAGACTCAAACAGCTGCCTTGAGGACGTAGTACTTCCGGATTTTAAAATTAAAAAATTCCTGCCTTTAAATAAAGAAGTTTCTATTGAATTAACGCCAGAAAGAACCGGCGAATTTGAAATTTCCTGCGGAATGAATATGTTCCACGGAAAAATAATTGTCAAATAATATGAACGAAACAAAAACATTTCCAATAAAAGGCATGCACTGCGCATCATGCGTCCGAGTGCTCGAACGCGCTCTAAAAAAAGTTGAGGGAATTGACGAAGCAACTGTAAATTTAGCCTCCGAAAAAGCAACCATATCGTTTGATCCAAAAGTTGCTACGGATGAAAAAATTACTTCCGCAATATCAAAAGTCGGATACTCTGCTCTTCTTCAAGAAGGGGCAAAAACCGAGGATGAAGAAAAAGAAGAAAAACAAAAAGAACTAAAAGTGCTTAAAAATAAGGTTGTTTTTTCGTTGCTAATAGGAGGGTTAATTTTGTGGGGAAGCTTTCCCGGACTTATGGAAACCGCACCTTCCTTTCTTCAGAACTTTATAGTTCAATTTTTGCTTGCCTTACCGGTTCAATTTTTTGCAGGAAAAGATTTTTACAAGGCAGCAATTCCCGCTTTAAAAAACAGAACCGCAAACATGGATACCCTGGTTGCTCTTGGAACCACAGCCGCATTTGCTTATTCAACGGTCGTCACCTTTATTCCCAATATTATTAAAGGGCTGGGAATCAACCCCGAACCATATTTTGATGTTTCTGTAATAATTATTGGTCTTATTCTTTTGGGAAGGTTTTTTGAGGCACGTGCAAAAGCAGGAACATCAGAAGCAATTAAGAAATTAATTGGGCTTCAGGCAAAAACCGCAAGAGTTGTTCGAAACGGAAAGGAAATTGATATTCCAATCGGAGAAGTTGCGGTCGGAGACCTAATAAGAGTAAGGCCGGGAGAAAAAATTCCGGTTGACGGAAGAATTGTTGAAGGTGAGTCTTCAATTGACGAATCTATGGTAACCGGTGAAAGTATTCCTTATGACAAAACAAAAGGAGATATGGTAATCGGGGCAACAATTAATAAAACCGGGACATTTACATATAAAGCAATGAAGGTCGGACAGGAAACAATGCTTGCTCAAATAATAAAACTTGTAGAAGCGGCCCAAGGAAGCAAGGCTCCAATCCAGCGACTTGCCGATATGATTTCTTCTTATTTTGTTCCGGTAGTCATTATGCTTGCAACACTAACCTTTGTCGTTTGGTATATTGTCGGTCCTGCACCATCTTTTCTCTATGCATTGTTAAACATGGTTGCAGTTTTAATAATTGCATGCCCTTGCGCGATGGGACTCGCAACCCCAACTGCAATTATGGTTGGGACAGGAAAAGGAGCTGAAAACGGAATCCTAATAAAAGACGCCGAAAGCCTTGAGACAGCCCATAAAGTAAAAACTATAATTTTTGATAAAACCGGAACTCTGACCCAAGGACACCCTGAGGTAACAGACATTATTTCGCTTGATTCAAAAATAAGTCAACAAAAACTTTTGGAAATTGCAGCATCTCTGGAAAAAGGGTCAGAGCATTCTCTTGCCGAAGCAATTGTAAAAGAAGCAGAAAGCAAAAGTTTAAAACTTGAAAAAATTGACGGGTTCAAGGCAGTTCCGGGGCATGGTATTGAAGGGTCGCTTAACAAAATAAAATATATTCTTGGGAACAGAAAACTTATGAACAAGGAAGGAATAAAGATAGAAGATGTTTTGCAAATTGAAAAACTTGAAAATGACGGAAAAACAGTAATGCTTTTGGGAAGCAATAAAAAACTTATTGGGCTTGTTGCTGTTGCGGATGTTTTGAAGGATTCGGCAAAAAGGGGAGTTCTCTCACTTCAGAAACTTGGCATAGAAGTAGCAATGATTACCGGAGACAACCAAAGAACAGCAAAGGCAATAGCTCAAAAACTGGGGATAACCAGAGTTCTTTCGGAAGTTTTGCCTGACGAAAAAGAGGCAGAGGTAAGAAAAATTCAAGCAGAAGGAAAAACCGTTGCAATGGTAGGAGACGGAATTAATGACGCTCCGGCTTTGGCTGCCGCAGATGTAGGAATTGCCATGGGAACAGGAACCGATGTCGCAATTGAAGCAGCTGATATTACATTGATAAACAAAGATTTGGAATCTCTGGCAAAAGCAGTAAAATTATCTAAAAAAACGATGAGAACAATTAAAATAAATCTATTCTGGGCGTTTGGTTATAACGTCGTTTTAATTCCGGTTGCGATGGGCATTCTGTATCCTTTTATTGGTCTTTTATTAAACCCGATATTTGCGTCTGCTGCCATGGCTATGTCATCTGTTTCTGTAGTTTCGAATTCGCTTCTTTTAAAAAAAGCGAAGATTAATTAAAATATAAATATGAATTTGTGGACAGTATTTTTAACAGGACTTTTAACCGGGGGGCTCACCTGCCTCGCTGTTCAAGGAGGACTTCTTGCCTCATCAATTGCCCAAAGGGAAGAAGAAAGGCTTAAAGAAAAAGCAAAATCGGGACATGCCTTGCCAATTTTGGCATTTCTGGTAGCAAAACTTGTTGCCTATACGCTCCTTGGATTTCTTCTTGGATGGTTTGGATCACTCTTCCAATTAACCCTTACCGTTCGTGTTATCATCCAATTTGTGGTCGTGGTCTTTATGTTTGGAACAGCTTTTAACCTTTTGGATCTTCATCCGATTTTCCGATATTTTGTTATCCAACCTCCCAAATTTTTAACCCGAATGGTAAGAAAGCAATCAAAGAGTGCCGACTTTTTTGGACCTGCAATACTGGGAGGCTTCACGGTGTTTATTCCCTGCGGAACTACTCAGGCAATGATGGCTTTGGCAATCGCATCAGGAAACCCCGGATTAGGAGCATTGACAATGTTCTTGTTTATCTTAGGCACTACTCCACTTTTCTTCATTCTTGGTTATTTTGCTACAAAACTTGGAGATGTCCTGCACCAGAAATTTATGAAAATTGCAGCAATATTTATTTTAATTTTGGCATTTTACAATTTGGACGGAGCTCTTGCTCTGACGGGAACTCCTTATACTTTCTCAAACATGTGGTCAAAGACCGTATGCTTCTTCACTCTATGCGATATTCAGGGTGGAAACCAAGGTAAACAAGAGGTTGCAACAGATAAGCCTGTTATTGACATCACTTCCTTTGGATACAGCCCAAACGAGATTACTGTAAAGGCTAACTCATCAATTTCTTTAAAAGTAGAAAATACAGGTGGAAATGGATGCATTCAAGCATTTACTATTCCGTCTCTAGGACTGCAGAGAGTAATTCCGGTTGGCGGATCTGAGCTTTTTACATTTAATTCCGGCGCAAAAGGCCAACAAATACCATTTATGTGCAGCATGGGAATGTACAGAGGAGTTATAAACGTACTTTAATATGGTTAAGAAAATTCAATTTAAAATTAATGGCATGCACTGCACATCTTGCGCAATGAACATTGACGGAGATCTTGAAGACACTCCCGGCGTAAAAGAATCAAATACAAATTACGCAAAAGCGCTGACTCAAGTAACTTTTGATAGCGACAAAATCTCAGAGGAAGAAATCATAAAAATAATCAAAAATACCGGATACGACGCTCTTCCTCTAAGCTAAACCCCATTAAAAGCTGCAGATTAAAAAAGTCTTTGAGTATAATATAATAAGGACATGGATTCTAATTTAAACCAGTATTCCGATTTTCTTGTCAAGACTTTTGAGAAAAAGGTTTTAAGGACTTCTGAAAAGGGGCTAACCGT
>JAKAHW010000040.1 GCA_021825285.1 bacterium | reverse complement strand
TAAATTTTATTTCATTCTCATTATAAGTTATGGGTTTTATCGCTAGACTATAAGAGGAAGGTTCAAAGGGAAAATTTTGGTTAACCAAAATTTCTTCTGACGGGTTAAATCCTGGACTAAAAAAATGCTTTTCAAAATCTTGCCTGCTTTTATAAACTCGATAATTTGAAGTTAAAAATGCTCGGGAAGAAGCCCTAAGATTTTCAAAAATCTTCCATTCCCCTTCAGAATAAACCTGCTTAAATCTTCTCTCCGGATATGTATTTTCATCGCTTCCATTCCCAAGTTTATCCAGAATATATTTAACCCCTAATACATCCAGCACTTTCAGACGGTATTCGTTCTGGTAAAAATCTTTACCTCCAAAACCTTTGGCAATTACTGCATCGGATCGATTTTGGTCTGAAAAGCCAGTTAATATTTTTCCATCGCTTGAAGAATGAATAAATTCACCATATTTTTTCGGATATAAAGGGTCGTATCCATCAGGTGAAAATATTTTATACTGAGTAGCAAAATTTGCCTCAATAAATGCCCCACCATAACCCCAATAACGATTTATTCCGGCGGTTTCCTTCAGAAACCCAAAAATTGGTGTTGACGGAAAAACAAGCTGCGATGGGACAAAAGGATTGAATTTATTAAAAAACAAAAATAATTCAGCTAAAGTCAGGGCGATAAAAAAAGAAAGGATTAATGTCTTTAGTTTTTTAAACTTAAGGAGTAATAAAGATAACAAAAATAATAAGAAAAATCCGAAAACCAGAGACAACGGGCGAAAACCAACCGATAAATTTGTAAATGCAGTAATTTTAGGTAAAAGGATAACTGATAAGAACAACAGAAGGAATAGAATGAGAAATGGACTAATCCATAAAAGATATTGTTTTAATTTCAGTTTCTTTTCCAAAAACTTATCAAAGCCAAATCCTGCCAAAATAGACAAACAAAAGCAAAAAATAAATATTCCCAAAGTTGAGCTGCTTGATGAAAAAAACGGTATATCAAATCTATAAAGAAGCATTGTAATTGGATTTATTGTTGTCAATAAAAGAACGGCAGCTGATGACCAAACAAAAAATTTAACCAAAGTTTCTTTTTTGTTAATTAACGAAAAATAAACAAAAACCAAAGGGACAATCCCTATTGATGAGACTTTCCCAATATAGGTATCGCCCAACCAGTAGTTTCTGGTTACAGGATTTCCGAAAAAATCAGGGACAAGAACCATTACAAGTTGCCAAGGCTGTATCAGCATTTTATTAATCAATGAATCGTAAGCATGTGAAGATCTTGCTGAATTAATAATTAATTCTACCCCTGGGAATAATTGCAAACTACCCAAGCCTAATGACAGAAGCATCACGCTTAACCAAAGGAGGATAAGCCTCCTGTTACCTGTAGTAAGAAGACGAAACAAAATGTAAATTAGGGTAAAAAGGAAAACGTATCCGAAAATTTGGATATGCCCGGCCGAAAGCGATGAAAAAAATCCAAAACTAAATAATAATAACCAATAACTTCTCCTACTCTCAAGATGCTTTTCAAAAGAAAGTAACAGAAACGGCAACCAAAGAATTGCATGGCCTATTGTGTTATATTCAAGCCAAACATTCATAAACGATGATAAACCAAAAGCCATTGATGAAAGTATTGATCCCCAATTACTAATTTTCATTTGTTTTGCATAAGCCCAAGTAAATACAATTGCAAGAATGGGCTGTAGGGCAACAAGAATAGACCAAGCATATATTTGTGAGACAAATAGATAAATAATATTCAAAGGATAAAAGACTGAAGACTGAAAGTTGGCAAGTAAAGGCGCTCCCGAAAAATTATAGGGATTCCAAAGAGGAATTTGAAAATTTTTAAGATTCTGGATAACCAAATTTTTCCATGGATAAATTTGTCTTAAAACATCAAAATATTGAGCCTTAGAAGGATAGGATCCCGGAACATATCCAAGATACGAATAAGTATTCCAAGGAGTATATTCTGAAATCAACAGATCCCCAGGATACGGAACTTTTCCGGAAAGCATGCTTACACCAAAAAAGAGGAAAAAGACAAAAGTCAGAAGTAGACTAAAAAGAATAATTTCTTTTAATTTCATGAACCATTGATTTTATTTTGGCAGAACTCTATAAACACTCATGTAGCTACTGCTTACTCCTTTTTTATATTTATTAACTAAAGTAATCGGCCAGCCAAGAGGAGGTGTTTGGGTTTGGTTAAATATGAAATAAACCGGCATTTTCTCTGCTTTTTCCTGAAGGTCAAAAGGAATCTTATCCGGAACCGGCCAAATTCCTCTTTTTTCTACATTCCTATTGTCCCCTAAATAAATCTCCATAGCATAAGTAGGAAGCGATCCGAAAGTCCCTTCGGTTGCAACATAAACTTTTCCTTTCTTGGACTCATTATCTACTAGGCTTACAATCTCTTTCACTCCTCCTCCTGCCGGCCAACCGTTAATGTATTGCTCTTTATCGGAAAATGGAATTGGAGCACGGGCAAAATCAGTGATTATCATATAATCTGACCTCAACATAAGAAAAGCTAGGATAAACAAGATGAAAACTTTGGCAGGAACATTTTTGATTTTCCCAAGAAGAAAATTAAGTGTGAAAGCAGCCATTACTAAAAGTGGCATCACCATAAATAAAATATGCCTTGGATACAAAACTTTTCCAAATAGCGCAAGAGCAGCAAACGGCAAAAAGAACCATATAAAAAGCAGAGCCTTTTCTTTTAATTGCCTTACTCCTCCAATTAAAAATGCGCCAAACATTAAGACGACTGTGGGAATTGTTGAGTAGACGTAAAGCCAATTAAATAAACCACTCAAATTTCCTTGGAAAAATCTGAAAGGATGGTCTTTCCATTCTGAAAAAGAGTAAACAAAAATTCCGTTTTTTTCGTTGATGATGTGGTAAAAAGGAGAAAGTCTTAAAAGAGAATAACAACCATAAGCAAAAATAATTGAAACACCAAACAAAATCGCAGTTTTAAATAGACTTTCCTTCCACTTCTTGTCCCTGAAGTTATAAATTAACAACAAAAAAGGCATAAGATATATTGAAAAGAATGCAGAGCTTTTTGTAAGAACTCCTGCTCCCAGAACCATTCCGAGAATTAATGCCAAATCCAGTCTTTTTTTTCTAATAAGTAAAATTTCAAAATAAAGCGCCCATATTGATATTGCTGCAACCAACGAATCATAAAGCGCCATTCTGTCGTAAACCAACGAGTAAGGAAAAATTAAATATAAAAAGCTTGATATAACTCCAATTTTTCTGTTTTTAAATAATTCACTTCCCAAAAAATATATCCCAACCAACCCCAATAAACCTGCGAAAACCGATACCAACCTTCCGGCAAGCAAAGGATCATTTATCAATTTCATAAAAAGCATATCTAACCACACAAAAGATGGCTGTTTTCCATCCGTAAGAGAAATGAAGCGCCAAGCAGCATCATACCGAGCAATTTGCGACCATCTCGTATAAATTGCCTCGTCAGTAAAAAGCGGGAGAGAAGTGATGTTGTAAAGCCTTGTCAAAAAATATACAAAGACAAATGGAATGAAAGCTAGAATTTCCAACTTATATCTCTTAAACAACTTCATAAATAGATTATACAAAAATATTCAGCTCTTTGAAGGTATGAGTTTTTGCGTGAAATAAAAAACCAAACCAAAAACAAAGGATATTCCCAAAAGAATAAGTTTTAAATCCACAATATTTTTTGGCCATTCACCATTGTAAAGATATGGAATGTAAGAAGCCAAAGCTCCTAAGGAAATAAACGCTACTAAAAATGCTACAAGTGTTCTTGGGGCAAGAAATGATGCAAACGGAAGCATTATGAGTAAGTACCATGGTTGGAATTCAGGATTTTTATTCTGCCCTGACGCAAGAGATACAACAGCAACCGCTAACAACATAACAAAAAAAATGAGATTAAACAGAACGCTTAAGTTAACTTCGCTCTTTTTTAAATTCTTAAATATCACGTAAAGGAAAAAGGGGACCAAAAGTATGGTTGCATATTTTATACCCATAGAAAGGATTAGAAAAACAATCGATAAAATCCACTTTTTCTTCAACAAAAAGTAGAGGCTTCCAAGTCCAAGAAAAACCATAACAATATCGTTGTGAGCCGACACTGCTGATTCGACTAACACCAAAGGGTTTAGGGCAAATAAAGCTGTTCCAAACAAAACTTTTTTTGATTTTATAAGGATTAAGATTTTTTCCAAAAAGTAAACCGATCCAACAAAACTTCCGACAATTAAAAGCTTGAAAAGATAAAAAGTTCCAAGAAAATAATTAGCTCCTAAAAATGAAAAAGGAACCGTAAGCCAAATCCAAGTTGGTCCGTAAGGATAAGTCCTGTGAGTGGAATGCATAAAAGAAAGCATGGGATCGCGATAAAAATCCAAAGCTCGGAATTGGTGCGGGTCTACATGGTAATAAGTTACAAGTTTTGCATCAAAAATATAATTGAAAAAATCATAAGAAAAAGCGTTGTATGAAAAAAACAGAATAATGCTTACGGGAATAAAAATTTTCCAAAAAGTTTTATTATCCAAATCTCCTTTTGCTGCTTTTATTAACGTCCAAACATACAAACCCATCATTAAAAGAATAATTGCGATAACTGAATAAGTCGAAAATGGACGCATATAATATCCAATGTATTGCATAATTTTTTGTATATACTGCCAGATTGATACGCGCGAAAAAGTTAGGGACAAATCAATTTGCGTGAAAGAATAAACAAGAAGAAGTAACGAAGCTACGCTCCAAGAAAATATTAGAAGTTTTTTATGCATATGCACCTTTTAGGATTTTTTCCCTGATTCTAAGAAGATCAAAAAGACCATCCACCGAATCGCGAATAGGACTTACACGCCTTGTCTCAACATAAAGCCACTCCACAGGAATTTCCTTAATTCTATATCCCATTTTTTTGGCAATGTACAAAAGCTCAATGTCAAACCCTGCCGTAACCGAAGAATTTCTTATTTTTTTAAAATTTCCATGTACCATTTTAAATTTGGAGAAAACATCATGTCCTGCTTTTTTACTAAAAAGCTTAAATCCGCATTGTGTATCTTTAATTTCAGGAATTCCGACTAGTATTGATCTTAAAACCATCATCCCTTTCGCCATTACTTTTCTTGAGAAAGGCGCTCCGCGTCTGGTATTATTTCTTGAACCGATAACAATATCAAATTCATCTTTAAAAGAAAGAAGTTTTTCCACCTCTTCTATTGGAGTTGCCTGATCCATGTCGGTAAACAATATATAGTCTCCGGATGCCTGCAAAACACCGTTTGTCACCGCTCCTGCTTTTCCCGTATGACCATTTTCAATCAAACGGAATCTCTTGTTTTCCCGGGAAAATTTTTCAACAAATTCACGGCTACCATCGTCTGACCCATCATCAACCACTAAAACCTCGTAGTTAAATCCGCTTCTTTCCAAATAATGCTCGACTTTGTCCAAAGTTCCTTTTTGAAGATTTGCCAGCTCATTATAGGAGGGAATAACAACCGAAAGAAGAAATTTTTCCACCATGAAACCATTATACAATATAGGATTCGCTATTCAATTAGATTCTAAAAGCAGAATTCTCTCCCTTCACAATATGCACTTCGCAAGAAGAAGAAGGAACATCTCCAGGTGAGGGCAAAACCATAATTATGGTGGAGGTAGGCACCCTTTCAGCTGTAACGTTGACCTCTCCTCTTTCACCTACAACAAATTTTCCTTGCATAAATATAGAGTCTGCAAATCTCGCCTTAATATTTTCAGCTGACATATTTCATTATTCTAGCAACAAACTATTACTCTTTAAAGGGTAAGCGTTTGATGATTTCTTGCCTGAAAAGTGGAAATAAAGTATAATTACCTCAGAATTCATACTTAATTTTAGTTTTGATTTTTTACTTTTGAGTTTTGAATTCCGTATGGCCCCATCGTCTAGTGGCCTAGGACACCAGATTCTCATTCTGGGAACCAGGATTCGAATTCCTGTGGGGTCACCTTACTCTACTTTTTCCCCTGCTAAACGAGGGGCGCAACCCTATAACTAAGCAATTTTTTGGTAGCAAGTAAAACTACCCTATAGTTGCTTGTTTGAAGCAAAAACTATATAATCCTCTCTATTATGCCATCACCGCAGGAGAACATTATAGGAAGAGCTCCAGAGCGTTATGGGGGAAATCCATCTACACCTGTAGACGTTTACGCTATTGCAAGACAAGAAATAGGCGAAATTGCGGCCTTTATTCCACCGAAGGGTATAGCAGTTGAAGATAGGGCAAAACTTAACGCAGTAGTCCGGACAAGACTGCCTCTGGCTTCAGATTTGGCTGTAGCCCAACTAATGACCGGAGGTCATGATTTATCACGAAGAGAATTCCTGTCAAGACTCAGAGAACAAAGAATGACACAAATGGAAGCCCCATTTGTATTTATGGAGGCGGTATCATCCTACTCCGTTGGCAGAGATAAATTGTTCGACCTTGCGCATCAAACAGCCGTTCGCTGCGCTACCACCACTTCTGTTGATAGAGTAGTCGATGCTTTTGATCGCTATGAAAGTTCACCGATGGGAAGAGATGATAGAATTGTTTTTGCAGATATTCTCAACTCTCATCCTGAAGCCGATGAAATAGTAAGACTTTTTTTGGAAAGAAATGGAAATATAGCATGGTATACATACTGGATTGAAGATATTAAAGAACTTGCAGAAAAAAGAAGAGATTTGGAAATAATTCCAAAAAATTGAGGGAAAGATAATTGAAGTCTTCAGAACACAAAAAATATTCAGGTAAATTACTTATATTACCTTCTGTGCGAGGAGCCAAAAGAGAACTCCTGCCATTCCCCAAAGAGGGGCAGCGAGAAGACTAGAATGCCCTAGGTAAGTAAATTTTTTATAAGTCCACAGCCTTGCTCCAACAACCTGATAATAAGAAAAACCAACTAGCCACTCAAAAATTGGACCAATTAACGAAAACACGAGAAATATTTTAAGCAAAGACAAACCTTGAAAATTAATCACAACTAAAGTACCGACCAGAGGAAAAGTTAGAAGAAAAAAATAGCGAGCAAACCTGAAATGGGATTTATGTAGGTGTTTCTTGGTCAAACCAAAATATAGTTTAGTAGCCAAAGTTTCAACCAAAACACCACCCACAACAAATAGTAAATAAAATCCTGCTAAACCCATATATTTAATAATATCAGAATTTGGAGTTTTGGGAAAATTGGGGATTATGCGTCTCCGGCCAAAAGCTGACCATCTCTCATCTTCATATCCCTTAGTTTGTCATTTGCTCTCCTGATTTCCCCCCGAAGATTAAAATGTTCCTCCGGAGTTGCTTCTCTGACTCTGCAAGGAGTAACGTATGGCACCATTCCTCCCCCTATTCTCATTTCGGAACCCACAGCATGAAGGAAAACGCCATCCGGCCCCAAAATAAAAACTCCACTTACAACTCTCGTCTCTGCAACACCCATTTGATAACCTACTACTTTCCCTGGAATGCTTTCTCCATTCCTTCCCTCTGAGAAAGGGAATTTACCTTGTGGAAATTGTTTTGCCAAATCAGTAGTTTCTCTTTGAAGCAAGGCTCCTTCTTGAGCCCGAACATCAGCATAACGTACCTCTTCTAAACCACCCATAATAGAGCAAATTATATTACTTTCTGTCGGGTTGTCAATTGCGAAATTGTTTAAGCCAAGGCACAAAAGCTATTTGCTTAAATTGAGTAAAAATTTGGGGAGGGAATTAATCCGCAGGTGTTGGCTGCAAATGAGTAATATTTGTTGAAGAATGTTTTTCGCCTTTCATCTCTTGAAGTCCTGCTATTGGTTTTGTAAGGGCAATTTTTAAGACATCATCCATATGGGAAACAAATACAAACCTTAGATCTTTTAAGACCTGTTTTGGAACATCTTCCAAATCTTTTCTATTTTCTTTCGGCAAAATTATCGTCTTTAAGCCTGCTCTGTGTGCTGCAATCACTTTTTCCTTAACTCCGCCTATTTCAAGAATTCTACCGCGAAGCGTTACTTCTCCCGTCATCCCAACAGTATGTTTTACCGGAATCTTTGTGAGGGCTGACACAAGCGCGGTTGTAATTGCTCCTCCTGCCGAAGGACCATCTTTTGGTACTGCTCCTTCCGGAACGTGGACGTGGACATCCAGTTTTTGATAAAAATTGTCTTTAATGCCAAATTTTTCCGCGCGCGCACGGATGTATGACATAGCAGCCTGGCAGCTTTCTTTCATAACATCTCCAA
>JAKAHW010000001.1 GCA_021825285.1 bacterium | reverse complement strand
TTTTATTGCCGACTCTGCATCAAGCTCCAATACTCCATCCGTTAACTCTGCTTCATCGGTTGCAATGTCAAATTCTTGGTTCAGGCTTTGGATATCTTCTGTTATCTGGTCATCAAGTTTTATTTTTCCCGATTCTATTTGCTTATAAACCTCACCCATTACCCACAATTTATAAAGACTCGCAGTCTTGAAAGTCTTGGTTTCATTTTTTCTATATTCTTCTCCGGTTTTTAAATTTTTTATGTAAACGGAAAATGAATCCGGATTTTCCGCGAAAGATTCTTTAAAAATTTTGTCAATGCCGGCAGGATTAATAAATTTTTTGACTGCATTAACAGAGGAATTAAAAGAGCCGGCAAAAGGAGAAATTATATCACTTGGCTTGAACTTCCTACTACTTATAGCTCCGTAAACAAAGAGTGACAAAAAAAGAAGAGCAATTATTATGGTTGCTTTCTTGCTGTTATTTGGCCGTCCGGGAGGACGGTAAGAATATCCATATTCAAAGGACATAAAACTTAACGCAAACCACCAGTAACTTTAACGCGGGAAAGAGTCTGGGAATCGTCAAGAAGTTTTGCCGTTCCCCGACATACTGTAGTCAAAGGATCATCAACCACAGTAACAGGAATTTTTGTTCTTTCCATTATTAATTCATCTACTCCTGGAAGAAGCGAACCACCACCCGTAAGCATTATTCCCCGTTCTAAAATATCAGAAGTTAATTCCGGAGGAGTTTCTTCAATTACCTCCATAATTGAGTCAACTATTTGGGAAACTACCGGGCCAATTGCTTCCCTTACTTCAATTTCTGCAATCCGCAAGCTTTTAGGAAGACCTGTCTCAATATCTCTTCCCCGGATTATTGCAATCTTTTCTCGTCCGTCCTTTTCTACTTCAACAACTTGATCAGGCTTTGGGATGCCGATAATCTCTTTATTTTTGATGGCAACTTTTGATTTTTGATTTTTTCTATAAGCGCTTCCAATTTTAATTTTTACTTCCTCTGCAGTTTTTTCCCCAATTAACAACCCGTGTCTTAGTCTAATGTAATGAATAATTGCCGCATCCATTTCATTACCGGCAATTTTTAAGGAACGGTTTACTACAATTCCCCCAAGAGAGATAACCGCAATTTCAGTTGTGCCCCCGCCGATATCAACAGTCATTACTCCCGTTGGCTCAAAAACAGACACTCCCGCACCTATGGCTGCTGCCATCGGCTCTTCTATTAGATAACATTCACGCGCTCCAGCTTGCAAAGCCGCTTCCCAAACAGCACGTCTTTCAACTTCAGTCACGCCCGATGGAATTCCAACAACAACTCTCGGCCGTGCCAATTGAGGCAAAGGTGTTCCAATTGAATGTACTTGACGAATGTAATATTGAAGAAGGTATGCAGCAGCATCAAAATCTGAAATTACTCCGTGCTCAAGAGGCTTTATTGCAGAAATCGTTGCCGGAGTTTTACCAAGCATTTTTTTGGCTTCGGTTCCAACCGCAATTATTTTTTTTGTTTTATTGTGACGGGCAACAATTGAAGGTTCGCGGATTGCAATTCCCTTACCCCGAACATGCACCAAAGTGTTTGCAGTACCCAAGTCTATTCCTAAATCGTGGGAAAAAAGGCTAAAAAAGCTATCAAACATAGTAAGAAATCGGGGTTAACCGACTTTAACATTATAACAATCTATGAGCTTAAATGGCAAACCTCAAAACGTAAAACCAAGAGTCTCTTGTCCTTTCAAAACCCCTGTGCTAAACTTTAAAAATCGGGATGAAAAACGGAACTTTGGGTTTTATTAATAAAGGGATTGCTTATTGTTTTTATTTAATTTTCTTCAGTGTGCCCCTTGTAATGTTTCCCTACACTTTTGAACTTTTTGAGTTCAATAAAATGTGGGTAGTTTTTGGCTTATCGCTTCTCATTTTTCTTCTTTGGATAAGCAAAGTCATTTTGACCAAACGCCTTGAGATTAGAAGAACTCCTCTTGATATACCCATTCTATTATTTTTGGTTTCTCAAATTATCTCAACAATTGTCTCAATAGATCCGCATGTTTCTTTTTGGGGATATTATTCACGTTTTAATGGCGGACTTCTCTCCACTATTTCATATATTTTCCTGTACTACGCCTTTGCATCAAATCTTATTCCAAATGAAGTGGATGAAAAAGAAAAACCCTTTTCCTACAAAATTTTATTCGCAAGCCTTCTTTCAGGAATCGCGGTTACGCTTTGGGGTCTTCCTTCCCATTTCGGCAAAGACTTAACCTGCTATGTTTTCAGGGGAACCTTTGATACTTCGTGCTGGACAGATGCTTTCAAGCCTACTATCCGGGAATTTTCAACTTTGGGACAGCCTAATTGGCTAGGAACATTTCTTGCCATCTTAATACCTGTTGCAATAGGATACGGCATTATCAATATTAAGTCTCACCGCCAATTTAGCGACGAAAAAAGAAAAAAAACTTTATTAAACGAAATCCTGTATTCAAACAGAAATACAATTCCTTTTATTTTTCTCGGTGTTGTAACCCTTTTTTACGTTTCAATGCTCTACACAAGGTCTCAATCTTCCTTTATCGGATCTTTTATCGGATTACAAATATTTTTTGCACTTCTTTTTATTTTCACAATTCATATCCATAAATTTTCTTTGTCATATTTGTGGAATTTGAAATACACGAAATTCTGGATTGCCCTTAATTTAATTTTCTTTTTAATCTCATTTATAATTAGACCCCCTGTAAATTTTCTTGACAAATATACGACTTATGATGGATTAAAAAATATAATTGTTAAAGAAACTCAAACGAAGACAACCCTTGCACAAACCAAAACTCCGGCATCAACACCTGCACCCGCCCCAATCGGAGAATTGGGCGGAACTGATTCCGGGACTATCCGAAAAATTGTCTGGGACGGAGCAATTGAGATATTCAAGCAAAGCCCATTATTCGGAACAGGCGTTGAAACATTTGCATATGCTTACTATAAAGTAAAGCCAATTGCCCATAACCAAACCTCGGAATGGGACTATCTATATAACAAAGCCCACAACGAGTATTTGAACTATCTTGCAACCACCGGAATTTTTGGTCTTGGAACATACCTGTTAATAATTGGTATGTTTTTCTTCGTTGCTCTTCGCGATTTTATAAATAAAAAAACGTTCGGGTTTTATTTCCCAATTTCCATTTCTTTAATCGGAAGCTACATTGCAATTCTTATTTCAAACTTTTTTGGATTTTCAGTTGTCATAGTAAATCTATTTTTCTTCTTTATTCCGCTTCTTTTTCTAGAGCTGGAACACCCTTACCTTTTGAAAAAAACTTTTGTTTTGGGAAAGAGGGAGGAAGAGACCCGTTATGAAATGTCTACAGGAAAGGCAGCCCTAATGGTTATTTCAGGAATAATAGTCTTATATATGGAATTATTTCTTTTAAATTTCTGGATGGCTGACCAAAAATATGCATACGGAAATAATCTGGATAAAGTCGGAGAATATACCCAAGCATATCAACCATTGAGCGAAGCCGTTCAAATGAGAGAAGGAGAAGATTTGTACCGTGATGAATTATCGGTAAATCTTTCAACATTAGCACTTCTTTCTTTTCAGCAAAACCAGACGGAACAAGCAAAACAGTTTATGTCTCAGGCCAAACAGTTAAGTGATGACGTAGTTTTAAACCATCCAAATAATGTTGTTTTCTTTAAATCCCGAACAAGAGTTCTTTATGCAATTTCCCAAATTGATCCTCAATACCTCGATCAAGCGCTTGCGTCTTTAAACCGGGCACGTGAGCTAGCACCCACTGACGCAAAAATAACCTACAATCTTGCGCTTTTTTATAACCAAAAAAAAGACAATCAAAAATCAATAGAATTTTTCAAACAAGCAATAGCTCTTAAATCAAATTATGTTGACGCAAGATATGGTCTTGCGCTCCTCTATTCTCAAATGGCAAAAGATCCGAAAAATTGGCAGCAAAGCGAACAGCTAAAAATGAAGGCGCGCGAAAACCTTGATTATATTTTGAAAAATATTGATCCGACAAATAAGCAAACCAAAGAACTTTTGAAAAATTTAGAGAATCTTTGATCTTCTTTTGATTTTTAAAGCAACAAATTGTACAATTCTTCTTAATGATTCCAATTATTACAACACCGAATTCAATTCTTGTTAAAAAATCTGACAAGGTTGAAAGGTTTGATAAAAAACTTAAAAACCTGGTTAGCCAAATGGAGGAAACGCTTCTTGCCACAACCGATCCAAAAGGTGTTGGGCTTGCTGCTCCACAAGTCGGGATATCTCTTAGAATTTTTCAGATAAAACCTACTGAAAAATCGAAAGTGCTTACTTTTATCAATCCGGAAATTGTCCCTTCCCCTGCCACCGCTGTCTCGGCTGAGGCCTCGCAGCCGGGCTCCCTCGCTAACGCTCGGTCCGCCCCTAAAAACTCCAAAGGAAAACTTTTGGAAGGATGTCTTTCAATTCCAAATATTTGGGGGAATGTCACGCGCAAAAAAGAGGTTACCGTAAAATGGCAAGATGAAAATGGCAAAGAACATACTAAAAGTTTTAAGGGATTTTCAGCAACAATAATCCAACATGAACTTGATCACTTAAACGGAATTTTATTTACAAAACATGTTCTGGAACAAAATGAACAACTCTACCGCTCCCACAAAAATGAAGATGGAGAAGATGAATTCGAGGAGATAAATGTTTAACCTCTTATAAACTCCTGATATAATTACTCCATGAAACAAAAAATCGTTTTTTTCGGATCAGGAGATTATGCAATCCCAATTGTTGAGAAACTTCGTGAACATGGTTTGGAATTAATTATAACAACAGAACCGGCAGGAAAATTCATTGAATATTTAAAAAAATCAAACATACCTTTTATTTATTCAAAATTAAAAAGCCGTGAGGATATTAATAAAGTTTTGGAAGTCAAACCGGACATTGGAATTCTTGCATCATATGGGGCAATAATTCCAAAACAAATAATAGATTTTTTTCCTCTTGGAATTTTAAACATTCATCCAAGTCTTCTGCCAAAATATAAAGGCCCAAGCCCTGTCCAGTTTACGATTTTAAATGGTGACAAGGTTGGGGGCGTTTCAATAATAAAGCTTGATGACAAAGTTGACCATGGTCCAATAATTTTGCAAAAAGAGGTAATTTTGGAAGGAAGTGAAACTCTTCAAACTCTAACAGAAAAACTTTTCTATGAAGGATCAAACTTGATTGAAAAAATTGTACAAAAAATTGAAAATGGTCAGTCTTTTGAGGAACATTTACAAAATGAAAAAAACGAGGTTTGGACCAAAAAAATAACAAAGACTGATGGAAAAATAGACCTTATGAAACCTCTTTCAGTCCTTGAATTAGACAGAAAAATTAGGGCTTTTTTCCCTTGGCCAGGAGTATATCTTACTGCATCAATTAACAAAAGCCATAAAAATGTGAAATTATTACCTCAAAACAAAATTCAAGTGGAGGGAAAAAATCCAATGTCGTATAAAGACTTTATAAACGGATATCCTGAAGGAAAAGAAATACTGGAAAAACTTGGAGTAAGTTAAGCGACTTGTGCTTCGGCTGCTGCAACCTTAGCAGCTTTTTCTTTTTCGATTTTTTTCAAAAGCTTTATGCAATTTGTGCAGAGTCTTAGGTTCAAGGTTCTTCCGTCTTGAGACACTATCTTCTTTGATTGAAGATTTGGTCTAAAACCACGGTTTGTCCTTTGTTTTGAATGGGAAACTTTATGTCCCCACATTGTTCCTTTTTGACAATTATCACATTTGAAAGCCATAATATTTTCTCCTCTAGGTGTAGATTATACTAAAATTAATCCTATAATTAAAGCGTCTGGTTCTAGCGTCTAAAATTAACCTAAACGCTAGCTGCTAGACGTTTTACGACCTAGGTCGCAAGTTTTTATTTGAGTTCCACAGCAGCACCTGCTGCTGTTAACTTCTCTTTTGCTTCGTCTGCTGTTTTTTTGTTGACTTGTGACATAACTTCTTTTGGAGCTGTGTCGACCAAGTCTTTTGCTTCTTTGAGTCCGAGTGTTGGAACTAATTCTCTGAGAGTTTTGATAACTCCGAGTTTGTTTGCTCCTGCACTTGCAATGACTACATTGAAGATAGTTTGTTCTTCAGCTGGTTCTCCTGCTTCTGCTGCTGGAGCTGCTGCTCCTGCAACTGCTACTGGAGCTGCTGCTGTAACGCCAAACTTTTCTTCCAAAGCTTTAACCAATTCGGAAAGTTCAAGAACTGACATTTCCTCAATTGCTTTTAATAAATCGTCTTTTGTAACTTTTGCCATGTATGTAGTCACCTCCTCTTTCAACTAGCTCTTCTTTTTTTCAATTTCTTTTAGAACTAGAGCGAGTTTTGTAATATTGTAATTTAAACCATAAACCAAGCTTGTAATTGGGGAATTTAAAAGTCCAAGTAATTTTGCAACCAAAACTTCTTTTGAAGGAAGTGTTGCGAGTTGATTTATAGTTCCCTCATCAATTACTTTTCCTTCAAAGATTCCAAATGAAATTTTTGGAAGCCCATTCTTTTTTACGAAGTTTGCTAAAACTTTCGCTGTTTTTAAAGGATCAGAATATGAAAAAAGTGCTGCTTTTGGTCCTTCAAGTTTTTCTTTTACCTCAATATCTTTTTCTTTGAGCGCAATATTTATGAGGGTATTTTTAACAATTGCAATTTCGGAATCTGCATCACGAAGCTGATTTCTGGCATCTTCGAGCTGCTTATGAGTAAGGCCAGCGTAATCAACAAAAAATACCGCATTTGAGCGATTTACTTTGTCTTTTGTTTCTTCGAGTAATTGTACGTTCCTTTGTGATGGCATATTTTAATCAAAAAAATAGCGCCCCTAAGAGCGCGAAACAAATTATAAATAACTGTTCCTCGGTGGGAAATTACTTCGGCCAGTTGGCGAACCCCACTGTCTTAGGATGAAAGATAGTTTACCAAATTAAAGGATTGTGGTCAAGGACGAGTTTTTGACAAGGCGCTAAACCTTTCTACTACATAATCCTGAAAAGCTTTAATTTTTTCCGGATCATTTTCAATAAAATATCTCCCTTGATATCTTAATATTGACACAGGTGAACCCTCAATCAACTGCATTGGCTTGACTTTTGCAAGATTTGAAAAAGGAACTCCGACTTCGTTGACGAATCCTCCTGCATGCCGATATTTTTTTCTGTCCATAACTACAGTCGTGTTAGGAGGTGTAAAATCTTCACCACCTCCAAATACTTCTACCGGTTTTTGCTTGAATTTATCCAAATTAGAGTTGGCATGAAGTACGGATATTCCAAGTCCTACGTCTTGAATCCGAACAAAATTTTTTCGTTTTATACCTTTTTGAGGACCGCTTTTAACCTCTTCTGTAAGTGTTCCGACAACAGGTCCTTTTTCGCTTCTTCGAAGAGTGTCTAAGAATAAATTAAAATCTGTTCTTATGTTAAAGCTATATCCGGCAGCTTCAACCAGCCTTTTCGCTGAAACTAAAACCGGATATTTTCCGCTGGTATATTTCCTTAGCAAATCCGGAGTTACTCTTGTAAATAAAAAGCTTAATTGTTCTGGGTCTTCTGCCTGGGCAATTTCGTAAGCTAAAGTTGATGGAAGAATAAGCTCATCGGCAAACTGCCCGCGTGAAGTTCCATCTTCTATCATAAGTCAGATTATTATACATTAAAGGTAATCTCTTGCAACTTATAGTAAAAATTGCTAGAATTGACACTTATGACAAGTCCGGAAAAAAGCGAAATTTTTGCAGCAGGCTCACATGCAGAACAAGATATAAGACAACCTTACAGACAAGGTTTGCGTGATTACCTTACCACCCTCCACCATTCCATGGTTTTCCCGGGTCATAATCCCGATATGCACAGAATAATAGAAACACAAGAGGAAAAAGCAGCGCAATTCATGCTTTCAAGCGATGTAGCAGCCGGATTTGTATCAATGCCCCAATTTAAAGCGATTACGACTAAAGAAAAAAATGAATTAAGAGGTCCATGTGTTGTAGCAATAAACATATGCATAGACGGGAGACTTGAACCTGTTTTAATAGGAAGTCCTGTTTTTGATATTTCCGAAGCAAAAGCAGGTCTTATGCCTACGAGATTTTCCAGCTTTAGGGAAGGTGAAATTGAGGTTGGATCTCCTCGTTTAAAACAGGCTATTATTGACAGGGTTCAAAAAGAAGATTGGCAATTATTACAAATAAACGCAGGTCACTCTGATAAAGGAAAGCTTAATTGTGCGGCTGTTGATCAGCTTATTGAACTTGGAATTCTCCCAGCAGGCAGTGAGACTCTGGATATGTTCAAGCATCTGCTTGAGGAAAGCGGAAAAGCAATCGAAAATACTTTCAACAGAGCAGCAACCGCCTATGGAAAAGACGTGCTACCGATGGTATCACTTACTGCAATGTATGACACAAGAACTGCAGGATTCTACTTTGAAGGACCAAAAAGTGAACTCTTTACCACATCCTTAACAAATAAACTGCTTCACTCAAATGAAATGAGAACTCTTTTGCGTTTCAGCCAGCCCGATGCTTATAGACATAATTTCACAGATCCTGCTACTCTGCTTCCCCGCGAACAAAATATCTACGATATTGAAAAATATTTATTAAGAAACAGCGAAATCTTTAGAGATTCTGCAGATACTTTTATTAACGAAAACTATCCCGATCTGACAAGTGAACAAAGACAAGCTTTTAGGTTTATGATCGCTCATGTCGTTTCATTTCAATATGCAACCGGACTATCTCATGGAGGAGACACACCTATCTCCGGGCACAATGAACAATATGCTTCTTACTCAAAAGGTGTGATAAGGGTTGGGCAATATGACCCAAAAATTCAATCTTTTGGAGCATCTTTAGATTCAATAGATCATTTCAAAACAAAAATCGGTCTTTTAAAAAAATTAGGAAAAGCAAAACCCCCTTATATCTTTTACAGCTGCGCTTCCCAATCAGAAGGAAAAATTTCTTATTCCACAGACAGAGATACAAGAGCAGAACTGGATGAGGGAATCCAGACTTTATATAAAGACCCGGTAATTAAAGAAATGGTTTTAAATGGAGAACTTGTTATTATTCCTGTGGTTTTATTTAAAAGCAACGGCAAAATCAAAGGCGTCCCAAATTTAGCAATTTAAGTAATCGCAAACCTTCCTCCCTGATTTTTTAGAATTCCCCGCATTTCCAAATCCGAAAGAATAATATTTAGTTTTATTATCTTAAGCTTTAGTTTTTTTGAAATTTCATCAACGTCCATACTTTCATTTTGCAACAAGTCAAAAACTGTTTTTTCAACTTTTGATAATTTTAAGTTTTTTGATATTTGATTTTCTTTGGTAGTTTGAGTTTCTCTAATGTTTAGAACATCCAGAATATCCTTTGCGCTTTGGACAAAATTTCCACCTTCTTTTAAAAGCTTAATCGCGCCTTTTGACTGCTGCGAAGTTATTGGTCCCGGAACCGCAAATATCGGTTTCCCCAATTTCTTTGCCCATTCGGCAGTTATTAATGACCCGCTATCTTCCCCTGCTTCCACAACTAAAATTCCCAAACTTAACGCTGCAATAATTCTATTCCTTGCAGGAAAGCTTCCGGGAAGTGGTTTCATCCCTAGGGGACATTCTGAAACTGTTAGCCCTCCCCCATCAAGAATCTGTTCATAAAGCCATTCGTTTTCGCGCGGTATTGGGCAGTCTACCCCACATCCAAGAACAGCAATTGTCTTGCCTTTATTTTCCAAACAGAAAGTGTGGGCAGTAGCATCTACTCCCAACGCCATTCCTGAGACTATCGTAAAACCGGAAGAAACCAAATCCGAAATTAAAGTTTCGGTAACGTTTTCTCCATATGAAGTCATTTTTCGCGCCCCTACAACTCCGATATTTTTTTCATTATCCAAACATGACTTATCACCTTTTACAAACAACACAATTGGCGGATTTGGAAGCTTTGTTAAGGAATTAGGATAACTTTTTTCAAAACTTGCAATAAAGTCGGATTTTGTTTTCCGTAATTTTTCTAAATAGTCTCCGAAACCAAACTCTTCTCTAAAACCTAAAAAACCCTCTATTGTTTTTGGTCCAAGACCTGCCTCCCTTAATTCCTTATTCGTTCCTTTCCAAGCAGAACTCGCCGAACCAAAGTAGTTTAATAAATTGCGGAATCTAATAGGACCGATATTATTTGCCAGAGAAAACCCAAGATAATAATTTCTTTCATCCATAGATTTATGGTATTAAGTTTATCAGAGGTTGTAAATAGGATTTAGGAATTAGTTTTTCTGTTAATATCTACTATATTGTCAGGCCTATTTTGCTTTGCTTCCCATTCTTGAAACCCTGCCGTAACGACTTTTGCTGCTAATGGCATTGCTCTGTCAAATTCAGACTTGTTCCAGGCTCTTCCTCCCATTTCTTTTATCCCTATATCTTGTAAAGTTATTCCTTCCGCAACTCCTTTAAGAAAAAGTTCCCTCTCTCCTTCCGGCAAACCGGAAGCTATCTCAAATGCTCCACCCGGCATATCTATTTTTGAATTGGCCTCAAAATTTTCTCTTCCCTGTTCAACAAGTTCTGCCTTTCTTTCCTCCGGTATTTGCGCTTTTTGATCTTTTAACCTGCTTGTAAAATCTATCACTTGCTCTTGGTCTGAGCCTTGAGTCATGGTACCCGGTTGGTTAATTTCCGGACGTTTCAAACGGGAAAAATAGTTTTTAAATCTTTGCCTCTGAAACCCGGGGACTTTCCTTGTCTGAAATTGATCTTGACCAATAATAGGCTCCTGATTTTCTATGGGAGGAATTTCTCTTCTGGAAATTGCATCCGGAGGTTTTATTACTTCAGGAAGAGGTTTAAAAACTTCGGTTGAAGAACTATTGAGAGGAGCACTTGCGGCATTTCCAGGTAATGTAACCAATTCTGTCATAATTAAAATTATAGAAGACTAAAAGCCACAAAGTCAATCAATTGAAGCTAAATTAAACTTTTGGTACCGACTTCGCCTGCTTCAAACAATACCACTTCTTCACCGCTTAAATGACCTTTTCCGTTTCCATTCCCATTCTCATGCCCATTTCCGTTTTCATGATTATTTCCATTACCGTAAACTGCTTCCGCTTCCTCAACTGCTAACTCAATAAATGCCTGCAGAATTGGCAAAGTACTGTCAATTTTTATCCTAGATATTCCTCTGCTTCTCGCAAAATGCGGTATTAATCGCTGTAATAAAGCTGCCGTTCTTATTACAATTTTTGCAGGTTCTCCTTGAGAAAACGGGGAATCAGGAGTCCCAAGTTTTCCTGAAGCAAAAAGCGCTTCTACCACTTCCAAGTAACCCAAATCGTTCCGTACCCCTTTTGCAACCTCTTTGTTAACCTGCATTTTTCGCTGTATCCTTTCAAATTCTTCTCTTTCGGCTGCACTCATCATAACGTCAAACATATCTATTTGCCCAGCCTCCCGTTCTTTAATAAGATTCGCTACAAACTCTCTAAATTTATCCAATGTATAGCGTTCTACTACAAATTTCTGTGCATAACGCACCATTTCCTCCACCGGAATTTCAAAGTATTTTCCGGTAGCATTCCCATCTACCCAATTCAAAGGCTCTTGTCCTTCTTTTAACTCCACCACAGATTTAGGGTCTTTCATCGTTTGAAGTCTTGATAGCTCAATCGCAACTCCATAAGGAATTCCAAAACTTGCTTCTTTCTCCCCCTTAGCTTTCTGTGTTTCTCTTTTCATTTTTACCATATCTTGAATTTCAAGCGGTAAATTGCAAAATTTTATAGCATCTCTTATTGTACTTTCGCTTCTTGCTACGTCTTCGGCAAAGCGAGATAAGGGATAATCTGGATCTTCTTGTTTTGTATATCTCCAATAAAGATAAAGGAACTGAGCGTCTTCATCAGGAGGAACTCTTTTGTGAATATTTTCAGAAGATTGAATATTCAGCGCCAACCTTGCTGTAGCATTAACTGCAAGCCGGACCTCCACTTCTTCTCTTCCCAGATGTCGAACATAACAATCTTTTTGGGTTCCGTGTGCCTGGCAATTATTACAACCTTCTTCTTTTAAAAGTTTCATTGCGCGAAACCTTCTTTCCCCTGCTACTAAAATATTGTATTTTTTCTTCCCATTGACATCGTAAGGAGTAAACTCTTCTACTTTATGGTCTGTTCCCCATATATTATTCAGCACCTCTAAATGATGTCTTGTCTGTTCTTCGTCCAGTTGCACTACAATAATTGGACTTTCTAGTTTATGAACAGCAATACTGCTTGCAAGTTGCGGTATTTCATCAAACGTTCTTCTTGGTTGCTCTAATCTATTAATTGCCTCTATTGGTAACCAGGAGCCTTCAAAATAGTGTTCTAACCTTTCAGGAAGATTAGATGCACCAGAAGTTGTCAAGGTATCCCCATTAGCTATAGGAGATACTGCGGAAATATCTGGATTTGGAAAAACCCTTATGCTCGGGTCTCTCTCGCTTATTGGTGTCGCCATAATAAATTCTGAAAAAACTATAGCATCTAGCAATTGGCTTTTCAACAGCATCTTTTCAGCGCAAAGAAGAACTTGTCTATAAATCTGGGGATAATTCTTTTTGTAGACTTTCTAAGGTTGTTCTGGCCTTAGCCAAGACTCTGTCTTTTAATTTTTCCAATGTCTCACCTTTTTCTCTTGTTATCCCAACCGCCCTTCCCCACGCAACTCCGCGAGCAAACCATTCTAAAGCCTGAGGATATTCCTTTATTCTTCTCGCATTGGAAACGATATCGACCAAAGAAGCTCCTTCTTCTCCTTGCCTTAAACCCTCTCTCCATAAAGAGAAAACCAAAGCTTCATAGAAAGGATTTTCAAATTCAGGATTATTCGTTTGTCTTCTTCTAAAAATAAAGGGGTTTACTTGCGAATTCTCTTTTCTCATGCGGACATTTTACTATATTTATAAAATCTTATACCTACCTATTACTTCTTACATGCTAAAATATGCTTATGACAATTAAAGTTTTTCACTTAAATATTTACACGGGGAAATATTTGGACAATATTATTTCCTATTTAAACCAAAATGATTTTGATATTATCCAAATCCAGGAATCTGCAACTCAAAGTTTCGGGTACGCCCAAAAAGATATTTTCCGAGAAATTAAAAAAACAAAAGGTTACGAAGGATTTTATCTGCCAACACTTGGGCTACTAAATCAAAAAAACAAAACAACAGGTTGCGCAACTTTTTTTAAACCCGATTTAAACCTTGTTTCCAAGGACTTTGTTTGGCTGCGACCTTACACGCAAATAGAGACAATTGAACAGTTCTTGACGGCTGATCCACCTGATGTCATAGAAAACCAAGGACGTGCGGCAATTTCTCTACAATTTGATTTTGGAAATATAAAAATAAATTTTGTAAATACTCATCTTGTGTGGAGCCAAAAGGCAAATGATACGCAAAAAAAACTTGATGCAGGAAAAAAACTTTTTGATTATGTAAGGAATTTAAAAAATGATTTTGTTCTGACAGGGGATTTTAACGTTGACAAAAATTCCCAAATTATTAAATGGTTCAGCTCAATTTCAAGAAACTTGGTAAGTAAGAATGGAATTACGAATACCTTAAACCCCCGTCTGCATCGCGCAAAACATCTTTTCCCGCAAGGACTGGCGGCAGACTTTGCTTTTGCGACTTCCGGATTAGTTGTTGAGAATTTTAAGGTGGTGGTGGACGATTTATCTGACCATTTAGGTCTTTCTTTTGACATAAAAATATAAAATGTTATTTAAAAAAATTTTCAAGTTTAAATATCAACTTGTTTCTCTTTTTTTGTTACTTCCTCTTTATATTTTTCTCTACAAAATAATTATTCCGAAAACAAACAGTTTTGGATGTTTTGATGATTGTTTTAATTATGTTGGGGGATATTTTATTTTAAAAGGCAAGCATCTCTACTCTGACATTTATTTTAACCATCAGTTTATTCCGGCCTACATAAGTTTTTTTATTCAAGCAATTTCTCATCCCCAAAACATTTATGAGCTTCTTTTACGGCATCGACAATTTGTTTTGCTATTTGGTTTTATTTTTAATGTTATTTTTATTTTACGATTTGGACCAAGATTTATTTTCTTTTCGCTTTTATTTGAAACATCAAAATACTATTTATTCGGAACAAGATTCCTAGGAGAAACAATAGCCATCTACCCGCTTATTTATCTTGCCGGAATAACTTTTGAAAAAATTCGCAAAGAAAAAATTTTCAAAATTGATTTCATATTAATTCCTATATTTGCATGGTTTGTAATTTTTTCAAGAGAACCATATACAATTGCGGCATTTTTTATTTTTGCAATTTTTCTTTGGGGCAAGTTCTCAAAAATTAAACTTTTCTCAATATTTATATTTTTAGCATTAACTTTTGTAGGAGTTTTTTACCATAATTTTTCAGACTATTATTTTAATCTAATTACGATAAACACTTCACAAGTTCTTGGAAACGAATTAAAAAATAACCAGGTTTTTGGAATTGGTGGAATAAAAGGTTTTTTCTACCCATTATCTTTATTGTTACCCGGAAACTGGAATCTTTTTAAAGAGTTACTATTGGGAATTGACGTAATTTTCTTGTCAGGTTTTTTCATGCTTTTAAAAAAGGGGCAAATGAAACTTGCGCTTTATATTTTTTTGCTTTTTGGACTTTCTAATCTTCGCTCCGGAATCCCTGGAAGAATTTATTTTGAAGCATTTAACGACCTCGTTTGGTTTGGTATTTTTGTATTTTCTACAATATATCTATTAAAAATATTTAAAAATAACACAATGATAATTGGCTCATGCGTTGCTCTTTCTTTTCTTTTTATGTTCTTTATCTTTTCAAAAGAAAATTACAGATTTGAAAAAATAAATACTCAAGAAGCATTTCTAACAAATTATGGGGAGCTTCTCCAATATGGAGAAGTTGTTAAGGTACTGTCAAACCCAAAAGATACTTTATTTGTGGACGGTGGAGATGACTTGGTTTATTGGCAAGCAAACAGACTTTCGCCTTATAAATATTCCTGGTATACATCTTTTATGAAATCTTTTCCGAAGTATTCAAACGAGAGAATTAAGATGTTTAAAAATTCCCCTCCTGATTTTTACAAAGAATACGGATCCTGTCCAAAAAAATCAGAAATCTCGGGTTACTCTCTTCCCGATTTTGTTAAAAATGATTATGAAAGATTTTACTCCGAAGGAAAACCCACGTGTCTATACGTAAGCAAAAAAAAGCTTTCAGAGATTTCAAAAGAAAAGCTTGATATTGCAAAAAAATGGTTATTCGAACTCCAACCAAAACAAGAGTTATAAATTTAAGTTTGAAATTGCTTAAATTTTAAGGTATAATTCTTCTCTTACTTTTCTCTTACGTATTTCTGAGTTTTATCTTAGCGTAGGAACTTAAAGTAGTAATAGTTTTTCCCAAATCTTATGATTACAGTTGAAACATTAAGCAGAGGTAATATTGTGCAAAAAGCAACAATAGAAACCCTTGAGAAACCAAAAACATTTTTTGAAACGGCGATGGAAGGATTTTCCCAATTTTTTCCTCATCCCAAACTGTTCCTTTCCGGTGTGGAAGAAGCATTGAGAGATATTCCCGGAAATTTTCCGGAAGGTTTGGTTCGGGATTTATTTTCCCAAATAAACCATGAGGCTCAGCTTTTTGGAATGCCCCATCCCTACAATGGAGTAACTGAAAAAGGAAGTTTTAGTCCAATTAAGGCACTGGAAGAAAAAAGGGGAGCCGAATTAATACAGCTTGTTACATCAGTTCAGGATATGGAAGAAGAAAAAACCAAAAGATTAGGATCTTTCAAATCGGGCCGAATGGTAGTAAGACACCTTCACAAAATGCAAAGCCCGAATTTTAAATAATTAAAACCCCTAATCATTTTTTCTCGAAATATTCTTTTAAAATGTCGCGGGCGATGGGTCCGGCAATTGAAGACCCCTCTCCTCCATTTTCTACCAAGACTGTCACCACAACTTCAGGGTTATAGAAAGGCGCGAAAGCTGTAATCCACGCATGCGGATTGTCTTTTTCTCCTCCGATTTGCGCAGTTCCGGTCTTACATCCGACTTTTACACGAACCATTTTTGCACCTCCCGATGCATCCTCCGTATAATTCTGGTTGTCTATTTTTAAATTATCGTTATTTACTTTGAAATCAAACAAAGGCCAGGCAACTCCGCCTGTTGCGCAAGACTCAAACATCCCTTCTCTTATCAAGTCCGCATATTCTTTTTTCACCAAATTCTTTTTTAAAATTTTTGTTTGCCCTTTTACCAAATGCGGTTTATACAAAGTCCCGTCATTTGCAAAAACGCTTGTCCACATATTTACCTGCAGAGGCGTTGTTAATAAATATCCTTGCCCTATTCCGTAATTATATGTATCTCCTAAATACCAGTTTTCTCGGATATACTCTTTTTTCCATTTTTCATCCGGTACAGTTCCGTGCGCTTCCCCCGGCATATCTATGCCGTATGTTTCTCCAAGTCCAAAATTTTTCGCCCACAAAGATACTCCTTCAACCCCTGCCTCTTCAGCAGTTTTATAGAAAAAAATATCGTTTGACCGCTTTATTGCTCCAACAACATTTAAACTTCCTTCAGTCTTCCCATACTGAAGCCAATACCAATTGCCAAAAGAAGAAGCTCCGACTTTTAAAACTCCAGTGTCTTGAATTTGGGTATCCGCCTTTATCGCACCTGTCTCAAGACCAGCAATTGCAGTTATTAGCTTAAAAGTAGAACCGGGAGGGTAAGTTCCGGAAATTGCACGATTTAAAAAAGGGTGATTATCCGAATCCAAAAGGACACCTTCAGGACTTGAATAGGCACCCGAAGGAGTATAAGCGTCGGAATGAGTAAAAATATTGGGGTCAAAATTCGGTTTTGAATAAAGAGCCAAAATACTTCCGTCCCGCGGATCCGAAACCACAACCGCTCCTTTTTTATGATTTGCAAATGCATTATTTGCTGCCAACTCTAAGTCTAGATTTAAAGTTGTATTAAGGCTTTCGCCTTGTTGTGGCTCCTCCCGCCCGAGACTTCGGACTTTTTCACCTTTCGAATTCACTTCAAAAAGCTCTTTCCCGTTTTTTCCGTGAAGCATTCCCTCATATTCTTTCTCTAGTCCCATCTTGCCTACATAATCGGTTATGGAATAATCGGAAAATTCAGGTAATAAAACTTCTTTGTCAGAAATTTGCCCTACATATCCTAAGGTTTGCGCAAATGATTCGCGGAACAAATAATTCCGCTCAACATCGTTTTCGACTTTTTTGCCTTGTGCAATTAATTTCAAAGCCTCGTCTTTATCAATTCTCTTAATCTTATCTTTACCTTTTGAATCTTTTTCAATGATTTCAAAAGAGGGAGAATTATTAACAAGCGTTCTTCCTTTTATGTCATAAATAATTCCCCGAGGCGCAGGGATTATCGTAGTTCTGGTCCGGTTTGTATTTGCAAGACCTCTGTAATAATCTCCCCTTATTATTTGGATATAAAAAAGTCTGAAAAAAATCAGCGAAAATAAAAGTACCAGGAAAAATAGCGGAGCAAAAGCAAAAATTTCAGCGGGAACAAAGGAACTTTTTGAAACTCTATGTTTAAAAGTTTCCTCCGTAACAAAATCTGAAAAGGCAATACCAACTTTTTTTTTAGACATACTAGTATATTAATTTCTTTTTAAATCCTACAAACAAAGCAGTAAAGATAGTTCCGTAAATCAAAAGATAAACAAAAAAATTCAAAGTGTAAGAAAAAACGTAAGCGTAAATTAAAGAAAAAATAAATATTGCTATAAGCAATATTTTGTAATTTTTTATGTCCAAAACTCCTTGATATATGCTTAAAAAAAGAAGGACAGCAAACATAAATAGAGAAGTTGAGCCAAAACGCCCTGACGTTAGGGAATCAAGAACAAGACTCCCGGCCAAAAGAACAAATAAAGTCTGGGTTTTGGGATATAAAACAAAATAAACAACCGCAACAAAAAGAAACAGAGGAAATGAAATAATGGTAGTTTCTAGTAATAACGCCAAGAATAATAAAATTACGAGAATGCTTTTCGGATTCATTATTTCTCTATAAAAACCGTCTCAAGTTTTGAAAAAGGAACGAGACTCTCTATTTTTGCAGTTTGAAAAGGCGCAGACTCACGCCTATTTACCGAACTTATCTTCCCTACAATTAAATCGCTTTGAATTCCATTATCTTCTCCCTTAGTAAGTACCACTTCTTGATCCTCAACCTTTTCTGTTATCACAATTTGGTCAAATAAAATAAAGTCATTTTCCCCCCGAACTATTCCTTGTGAATTATTATTTGAACTTTTCCCAAGAACTGTGAAGTTTTTATTAACGGGGAGCATCACTTGAGAAAACTTTTCTGAAATATTCTCTATTTTTCCTACTAAATTTTTTCCGGAAACTACAGCTTGCCCATTTTTTACACCATCTATTTCTCCCTTGTCAATAATAAGGCTCGTTGGGTTTGAGAGAGGACCAAGAAATCCTATAACTTTTGCTAAAAGAAGGTTTTGGGAAGCAGCAGAACTTATTTCAAATTGAGATCTTAAAGCCTCGTTGTCCCTTTTTAAACGGTCAAAATCCGAAAGTTTTTCATAAAGCTTTCTATTCTCATCCTTTAATTGACTCACTTCTTTTCCTTCAGAAAGAAAACCAAGTTTTACAGTATATAAAGCAAGTTTTGGAACTGAAAAAATAGCTTGCGCAAAACCTCGCACAATTTTAAAAGGGGGGAAAGTTGGATTTAAGAAAGCTAAGAAGGAAACGAGTAAAAAAATCAGGAGAATAATGTTAACCCTTTTTTTCATATTTAGAATACAAACAATTCTACTCGCATGGCATAAAAAATACAATTCTATAGAATAATTTGATAATAACTTATATAATAAGCGTGATGGAATCCGGTGAATCAACTCCTCCGGGAAAAGAGAGGCCTTTTAGTTTTGTAAAAGAAAAGAGACAAACTTATAATCCTAACTCTGTTGCGGTTTTAGTTTACCGTGTTGCAGGAAGAGGAGGTAGTCTCCCTTATAACCCCAGCCTTGATACTCCTGCAGATGTGAAATTTAATACTACAACCGAAATGGTATCCTCCATTTCAAGGTTTTTTTTCGGAACAGAAGAAAGCACACAATTCAAAGGCTTAAATGCATCCGATTACTCATTTATAGCAAAAGATTTTGGAGTTTTGACAAAAAAAATTTCTGCGCTTCCTCACATAAGAAAACCCGATAATAGGGTTGTAGTTCCGGAAAATGATGCAAAGCAATTTGTAACAGATAACATCTCCCCAGAACCATTAGAGGATAATGAGTCAAGTAATCTGCTTGACATGATTAACGGAAATCCGAGAGCAAAATTATGGTTTCAAAAAAATGCGGCTGCAATCATTCTTCGTGAATTAATTGAAAGAAGCTCAAATGAAAAATCGGCACAATGGCTTGCCAAAAGACTTGCTACAATTCTTGCAACAAAACAATATCAAAATATTAAAAAAATTAAAGATCTAACAACAATTGAATTTTTGAAAAACAATCCGGAGGAAGCGATAAGAGTGATGCGTGAGGCTCTTGCTTTTGCAAAAGATTCAAGCATATAGATTTAAATTATTAAGCTCGCCCCATGATGAAAATCTACCGTTTTTACACTATACTTTCGGGCGGGCGAATATTAATAACCTCTTCCAAGCTGTCCCAGGTGGCCAGCATGTTTGGAGCACCAAGTCTTCTCCTTGTCCCAGGTTTGAAGTAATATATTGAGTTTCTTTTGGATCCACAATTTTTTTATCATAGACTTTGTAAGTAAATTTTTTGCCCTGAAAGAAAACATAAATTTCATCGTTTACTTCCATTTCTTTGAGAAGGTAAAATACTGCGTTATACCGTCCTACGTTCCAAAAATTATCTGCCGAGTGGGCAAAAATATAAGTTCTTCCATTCATCCCGGGGAAAGCTGAGCCTTTTGCATGGGCAATTGTGGAACGCAGAACTTCAAGGTATGCTGACTCGTTGTCGGGATCAACATTTGGAGTTACGGCCTCCGCTGCTCCGATTTTTGGAATTACAACTGAAAAATTTGTAGAAGGCGGAATTAAGACTTTTTCCTTACTGTTTGAAGTAAGTCCTTCAAAAAAACTTGGAGCTTGTGTTTGAGGTAAATTTGCTTCTGTTTGTTTTTTAAACGAGCTCTTCGGCGCTTCAGCAAGCGTATAATGAATTCCCTTAAACCTTTCTACTCTGTATGAAACCTCGTAATATGCCGCAGGTCCAAATGTTGCAAAAAAGCCAAACAAGGTAAACAGCACCAAAAAATTTCCAATAGTGCGAAGTATAAGAAGTTTCAGAAAATGTTTATTATTCATGAAGTTAATTTTTCTTTTTCCAATCAAAGAATAGAAGAAGAATTATGCCTGCAAAAGCGGTTGCAGACATTACGGGAATTGTGACATATCCAAAATACACAAATTGTTTGGTAGCGCAATTGACGGAATCAACCGAACACGGAGCGGGAAGCAACGAACTCTGGACAATTATGTGATAAATTGCAATTGAAAAACCGACCAGAGCAAGAACTCCGGAATAAAGCTTTGCTTGACTTTGATTTTTCAAAAGAGCTATCCCTAAAATTATTGGTTGGGGAAACATAAAAATTCTTTGGTACCAGCAAAGCGCGCATGGAGGATATTTGGCAACTTCAGATAGAAAATAGCTTCCCAAAGTTGCCGAAAGCGCCATTAAAAAGGTGCAAGATAAAACGTTTTCGCTCAAAAAGTGAAACAGACCAAACAATAGACCGCTTTTCTTTTTTTGCGTTTTGTAAATGGAAAACAAAATTAAAGCTACTCCAATTAAAATATCTGAAATTAAAATTAAAGAGGAAAAAATTCTTAAAATAATTTCCAAAGTTTGCTTATCCATTTAAGAGGCTCACTTAATATATTGATCAATTAACTTTTTAAATTCCGGATATGATTGGGGAGCGCTTTGGACCAATTGATTATTTATGTAAAAAGTAGGCGTAGAGTTGACTCCCAAATCAATTCCTTCACTCTGCTCTGCTTTGATTTTTGCTTCCAAGCTGCTGTCGTTAAGGTCAGACTTAAACTTATCCTGATCCAATTTTAGGCCTGCAGCGTAAGCAACAAACTTATCGCTTACACTTCCTGCATCGAGCACGCCCCACTCTTCCTGCTTTTGGAAAAGCAAATCATGCATTTCCCAAAATTTTCCTTGTACTCCTGCTGCCTCGGCCGCTTTTGCCGCAGCCAATCCATTTTTATGAGCCGGAAGAGGGAAATGTTTGTAAACAAGCTTCAGTTTACCGTTTAAGTCCTTCATTGCTTGCTCTACTATTGGCTCATAAGCTTTACATGCAGGACACTGAAGATCAGAAAACTCCGTCAAGGTAACTTTTGCGGTCTTTTCTCCCCTCACCCAACCCTGAGAACTTAATTTAACCGTTGTCGCCTGCTTGGAGCTTTCTTTAGAGACAACAACGAGAAAAGTGAAGAAGGCAAGAAATAGAAGTGAGGCAACTCCAATTACAATCCACTTCACAGTATTTTGACGAGCGCCTGCTTTGTCCCGATCAAGACGCTCAAGTTTTCGAAGCTGTTTTAATTCTTTTTTTGTAGGAATACGGTTTTCCCCATCCATCGAAATATATTATTGCAGAAAAGCACGACAAGTTCAAGAAAAACGGTTGTAAACTGTGAAGTTTTTGTGAAGTTAATTATTTTTTAAAGGACTAAACTTAGGCTCATGAAAGAAAGAGAATCTCAACAAATTTCGAAAGCGGATCAAAGAAAAAGGACAATTTTGGTTCACGTAAGAAAACGCATGGGAAATGGTGTGAAAGCGGAAATCGTAGCTCAAATTCTTCGCTCTATAATGCAATAAGCATTAACTTTGAAATTACCAAAGCTGTTCCGGACGGGGATATGCGTCAAGTGTTTTAAAAGTATACCCTTGTGATCTTAGGTTTTCAATAATTCGCGGTAAAGCCCTAACGGTTGCCAAGTGGTTTGAGTGCAGAAGAATATCGGAGCCGTCATGTGTTGCGCCTACTACTCTTTGAACTAAATCATCTGTGGATGGCTCTGACCAATCTCGGGGGTCAACGTCCCACAAAAATACTCGAAGACCCAATTTATGGGCATTACTTACCACATACGTATTTATCCCTCCATAAGGGGGCCTAAAAAACAAAACTGTATTATTTCCGTTAATTGACTTTAAGATATTATCTGTTTTATCAAGCTCATTAAAAATAAAAGGAGAGGAAAAGTTTGGTAAAAATGAATGAGTGAGGGAGTGATTCCCAACGAGATGTCCATCGGTAAGCGTCCTAATTGCAGGGTCATGTGCGGAATTAATATTTTGCCCAACAAGAAAAAATGTAGCATGGGCATTATATTGCTTTAATATATCCAAAATAAGCGGATGGTAAATTGTATTTGGCCCATCATCGAAAGTAAGATAGGCAGTTTTTGGCCCGGGTTTATTTTGCACCCCTAAAACGTTTTTTGCACGAAGTGTTTGTCCGGTTGGAATAATAGCTGTTTCGTGTTTTCCTGAGTAAAACTGAGCATAGATTGCGGCACGCGCATCATGGTCATCAAATTCAGAATGCGTAAGCGTTTCTACTTTGGCAGCGAAAATTCCCAATTGTTGATTCAATAATCTGTCCTCTAGCCTTAGCACAAGCCTAGTTTTTTTTGGATTATTTGGGTTTGGACGCTCAACCACAACCAATATTGCTTTCAAATCTTTTGGAGTTAAAGTAAAAATTTGCCCACCGCTTGAAATTGAAATGGAAGACTGTGTCAGGCTAAAAGCTTGTTCGCGAAGAGGCGCTAATTCATTTTCCGCATGAAAGATAGGAGTAATTTCACCAACTGGAAGGCTTATTGGTTTTTGCGGGGGATGGCTAATGTTTTTTACAATTAATGCTCTGAGCTTCCCCAAATCAATTTGAATGCCAGACTTCGCAGGAATAGTTTTTAGCATATCGCTTGCAAAATCAGGATGTATTGGTATGGGATCATGGCTAATTTGATCTTTTATTTGTAACAGCTCAAGCGTAAGCAGCGCACGAGAAATATTTCCGGAAAGTTTTATATCTTCCAAACCAAACATAGCTCTGGTTTGTGTAATTAATTTCTGAAATATATTACCCTGACGCCCAACAAGCAAGCTTTTGTTCACCATGAATGATGAGTTTACGCTGTATCCTACGTCAGATGGATAGACGCTAATCTTTTTATCTTTATAAGAAAATGTAAGCGGACGGTTATTAACCGTAGCCTTTTCTACAATAATTTTTTCAAGCTTCGTCATTCCCAAAAAGGAAACATTTTCCCCCTCAAACCTGAGTCCGACAATTGGCACCACATTCTGGAAATTATTCAAAAGAAGAATACCGTCAAAAAAAACAAAAAGAAAAATAGATACGGCAAATATATGCCATTTTTTTATATGGCTTTTCGCTATTTTCAAGTAATATAAAGTGTTTAATTTCATTGAGTAGCCAAACATAACCCTCTTGCAATTTCAAAGTCTTGCTCTATGTCCTCGGGAACAATAAGCTGCTGGGTTTTAAGCCCTAAATCTGCTTGTTTACAAAATGTTTTTAATTTTTTTTGAACTTGTGCCTGTGCTACTATATTAATTTGCCCCAGATTGTCCTGGGCTTTATCTATTTGATCTGAAAACCTCTGAATCAGAAATGAGACAGTTGAAAAATCATTCCCTGAAATCTTTTGGTTGATATCAACTACTTTATCTTTAGCAAAATTGATCAGCGCCTCTGTTTGCTGCTGCGGGTCTTTTGCTTCCTGCAGCTGCCTATCCTCCTGTTCTGCTTTATTGGCTGCAACAACATCTATTTTTTCGAGTTCTTCAACTGCTGTTTTAGAATTGATTTCCGGTAGGTTTTCAGGAGACGAATTGCTTTCCAAGGCTGTATCTACGGTTTCCTGTTGGTTTTCTCTTGTCTGCTCTTCAACGCTTGTTATTGATGGTGAAGGAGTGATTTGCGCACTCTGGTCTTCTGTTGGCGTTGGATTTTGATTAATTATGCTTACTTCATCTACCTGTAAAGGTTGTTCTGGGGGTTGTTGGATTGATTGTGAGGTTGTTTGATCCGGAGCAATTTGAGTTTGGTCTTGAAAACTTCCTGTCTCTTGAGGCCCATAAAGTGTGGCTCCTGATGTGTTGTTGTCCGGATTACTTGGGGCTTGATCTGGCTGTACTGTCTCCGGCTGAATTGTTTGGTCTAGCGGAAGGTTTTCAGGCAAAACCTCTTGGGCTAGATATCTTGCCCCCAAAACTTGTTTTACTGAATGTCTGGCTATTCGGGCTTGCCCGGATTGTATGGAAGTTCCAATAAGTAAAATTATTATGAAAAATTGTGCAGCGAAAAAAATAGGCAATTTCATTGTAAAACTATAAATTATTTTTTCTTTTCATCACTTTTAACCGCTGGTGGATTCGATTTTACGGTTTGCGGCTGACTTTTTGGTTGTGGAGCGGAATTTTGCGGCTGCGGCTTTTGTTCTAATTTCGGCTGGGAAGGAGACGAAGCAGATGCTTTTACCACATCCTCTTTTTTTTCAATTAGCTGAACGGACGTACTTTGAATAACCATAGGCTGTTGCGGTTGCAGTTGATTTTTTTGGACGGTTGTTGAAGGAATTGGCGATGGTGAAATTACCGAATTAGAAGGCACAGTGCTTGTTTGTGGTTTTTCAAAAGATTTGATTGTTTTTGATGGTGTAACCGTGTTTTTAGGTCCCGAAGTTACAGAAATTGTTGATTGAGCCTTAGGAATAACTGGTGTAAGCGGCTCACCATGAACCACCACAACATCGCCCGGCTTTATTGCCTTTAAGGGAATATTTGTATCATCACCTTTAATACTTGTATTCTTATTGATATTTACTTGGGTATAAACGCCATTCTCAACAACAACCATTGTATTGTTTTTGATATCTACTTTCGCAACAGTCACTGGCTCCGGCGCACCAAGTTCTTTTGGAATATTGGCCAAAATCAAGGTCGGATAAAAAACATTATTAGTTGTTGATCCGACAAGAGCAACAGTCGTACCCTTAACCAAAGCGCTTAAAGGAGCCGAAGGAAGAGGCGAAACGGTTGGTACAAGTCTTTTGTCCTTAACAATAATTGAATTATTGTTTGCGGGAATCGTTACTTCTTGTCCCCCCGCTGTTTTGACGGTCACTTTATTTAAAGTTGTGTCGACAACCTCACCGATAAGCGGTTTTTGGGAAGGATTTGTCGCGTTTGTAGCATCAGGAATATTTGGCTGGACATTTTTCAAAGTATCTTTTGCCTGAAATGCAATTTCCCTTATAAGCGCAAGCTTTTCTCCGCCTTTTGCCTTTTTGACTTCATGAGCCAGGATAGAAAATCTTGTTTCGGAAATTGCCTCAACAGTATTTTGAGCAGAGGAATCATGGACAAGAGCTGCGTCTTTTGTAATAATTGTTAGTCCCCGCTGAATACTTTGCAAAACAATTCGCGCTTCTTGTGTTTTTCCCCGTTTTTCCAAATCTTTTGCTTCAGCCATTCGAAGTTTTGCTTGATCAAAATCCATATTGAGTTTGGCTTTTGGATCCAGAACAATAGCCCTTGCAGCAATTTGGACTAATTCAGAAAGAAAATGGAAAGGAGAATCGGAAGGAATAATAACAGGAGGCAGCTCTTTATCTTTTATTACTAAGGACAAATCTTGCGCTGTAACACCCAAATCCGCTGCCGTAATCGAAGGAACCTGATAGTTATCTGTGTTTGCCCCAAGCACATTGGGTGCCGGCAAAGCCATAACAAGAGGATCAAGCGGATGGTTTTCTTGTATATCTTGCCCAAAAGGCTTATTATCTAAATCCTCTCCGACAAAGTTGTAGTCTTTTGTATAAATAAGTTTTGACAAATGAGCCAGAAGGTTTGGGTTTCCCGCATTGGAAAAAATAGTTATGACGTATGATTGCTTTTTGTCCTGGCAAACTCCTCCGTCATGATATAAAGGATCTAAATCTCCGGTCTTATGAGCACATACAACGTCTTTTGGTAATAATCGTGGAATCATTATGTTGATTTTTTGTTTTTTCAGCACTGAGAATAAATTTTTAGCCCCCGGAATTTTGTTTTCCTTAATAAGGGTGAACGCTTTCGCATAGTCTTCCGCTGTTGTTGTGTTAATACCATATCCCGGAACATCAAATTCGTATTGCTCTTGAGATGTATCAAGATTTAACTTTGAGCCTATACGGCTGTGGCTAAGCCCAAGGGATTGAATGTAGCTAGTAATCTTATCTCGTCCTAAAACATCCAAAAGCACGTTAAATGCAGTATTGTCGCTTTGGGTTATCATTTGCCTAAGCAACCTATCTATAGTGACAAGGTCACCTTCCATAAGCGTAGGCATTTCGTCAGTAACAAGTTCCGTAGGAACATCATTTTTTGTGTCAATAATGACTTTATTGTTGAGGTTAAGCTTTTTCTCAGCTGCAAGCTTATATGCATACATTGCTGCAAAAGTTTTGACAGTACTAGCAGGAATCCAGTGCCGTGTTTCATTAAGGTTAACATCGTGGTCAGCTTGGCCATCTTTATAGACAATACTTACGTTATCCAAGTAATGCCGGACAGCAAGATCCGCATAAACAGCATCGGAAACCGAAACACTAGTGGCATAATCGCTGTCAGCAAAAACCGGTAGGGCAAGAAATAAGAACAACAACCCAATTACCAATACTCTTTTCATATGTTTCCCTCGTTAATTTCAGTATAGTGAAGGCTAACCAATTCGTCAATTGAGAGAAAAATGCGTAATGAAGCGCTTACACCTGAGATACTAGAATACTTATGTATAGCTGGGGCAAAAGCTAATATTGTAAACCCCTTCATTTAGACAACAAAAAGATTTAGAATTATGATATGGCAACCGTTAAACATTACCATCACCACTTCCACTTTAGCTATAAAACTTCATTCAAAAGACATTTTACATCCGTTGCAATCGTTATTTCTCTTCTTACACTCGGTCTTTTTGTACTTTTACGTTTTTTAAATCCCGGATTCTCAGTTAACGTAACCCAAATTTCTTTCTTAGGTATTTTGACTGCTTCATTTAATACTATCTTGCGCCTGGCTATTGCGTACATAATTGCTCTTGTGCTAAGTGTTCCTCTCGCGTTAATTATTACCGGAAATCAAAAACTTGAAAAATTCTTACTCCCAATTTTTGATATAGCGCAATCAATTCCGGTTTTGGCTTTTTTTCCGATTATCGTTGTTACTTTCATTCAGGCAAACTTCCTGGAAGGTGCGGCAATTTTTATTATTACTTTTGCCATGGTCGGAAATTTGGTATTTAGTATGATAGGGGGACTCAAAACTATTCCTGAAGATATTCACAATTCGTCAAAAGTTTTTGGCGCCAAAGGAACAAAAAAACTGTTCAACATAACGTTGCCATCAATTTTTCCATCAATTATGACAGGTTCTCTTCTTGCCTGGTCCCAAGCATGGAGTATTATTATAGTAGCAGAGGCACTACATACCTATATTCCAAACGGAACTCCAAAAGACGACCTTTTCGGACTTGGAAGCCTTTTGGTCAACACCTTTTCCCAGGGAAAAAACGAAACATTTCTTGCGAGCCTTGCAGCCATGATTATAATAATTGCGCTTTTGAATTACTTTGTTTGGCAGAAATTATTGCATATAGCAGAAAGGTTCCGGTTTGATTAAGCTTTCCAGCATCTCAAAAATTTATAAGGGGTCCAAAACGCCTGCTGTAAAGGACGCTTCTTTTGAAATTGAAAAAGAGGAATTTTTCTGTCTTGTTGGGCCTTCTGGATGCGGAAAATCTACAATCTTAAAAATTATTGCCGGAATTGAGAACCCAACAAGTGGTGACCTTAAAGTTGACGGAAAAATTTCTATGGTTTTCCAATCTGCCGGCCTTTTTCCATGGCTTACTGTTGAACAAAATGTAAAATTCGGAATGGATATGCTTGAATGGCATCACACAAAAATAGCCGAGCAAACAAGAAAATATTTGTCCCTTGTTGATCTTGAAAATTTTAAACATAAATACCCTCGTGAATTGTCGGGAGGACAAAGGCAACGGGTCGGCTTGGCACGCGCATTGGCAACAGAACCTGATATCTTATTGCTTGATGAACCATTTTCGGCTCTAGACACAATAACCACAGAGGAACTTCACAATTATTTGCTGTCCATTTGGCAAGAAACGCAAAAAACAATTATCATGGTATCCCACATGCTACAAGAAGCAGTATTGCTTTCGGACAGAATCGGAATTATGAAGAACGGAGAGATTACAAAAATTGAAACCGTAAATCTTCCACGACCACGAAAAGAAGACCAATTAGGATCGTTTGGGCTGGTTGAAAAAATAAAAAAAGAGCTTGTCTAACCTCCCTCACTTCGTTCGGTCGGGGTGAGAGGAATTGAACCTCCTGCTTCGCGAACCCGAATCGCGCGTTCTACCGATGAACTACACCCCGTATACTTAGAATTAGTGAATCGGGAGGGTTTGCCTCACCGATGAACTACACCCCGAAAAAAAATCAAATGTTAAAAATCAAAAGTTAAAATTAAGATTACCCCTCACTATTTTGCTGCGCTGTCGAGAGGAGTCGAACCTCCAATCTCTCCCAATACGCTTTTTTCTGAAAAGAAAAAAGTAGGACAGGTTGCTCTAAAAATTTGGCGACCCTGGGGAGAGTCGAACTCCCAATCTTTCCCTTAGGACGGGACTGCTCTATCCATTGAGCTACAGAGTCGCCAAATTTTCAAGCTCTGCTTATCCATTGAGCTACGACAGCAAAATTTTCAAGGTTCCCTTATCTATTGAGCTACAGAGTCACGCTCCTTGAATTATACTATTTTTTATTAAATCTGACTACAAACTTCCTTAATTGACAAAGCATTTTAGAAGTGCTAAACCAAAAGAGTATGGAAAATGAGTCACCTCCAAAACCGCAACAAGAATCCAACAAATTCTCCCGCCGCTCAATTTTACAGGGTTTTTCTGCAGCAGGAATAGCAACATTATTTGGTTTTGGAACAGATAATAATAAGCCAAAACCTGAATTAAAACCTGAACCCAAACTTGAACCAGAAGCATTTGCTGTTGATGTTGCAAAGGATACAAATACAGATACAGAAACTGCGGAAAAAACTTCACTTCCGTTTGATAATTTAATGCAAGGTATCGAATGCGATTTTGATACAAAACAAACATTAATAATTAACGACGAAGAGGCATTCAAATTAAATTGGGCAAAAATAAATAAAGATCCGAACATGCCGCTTCCTAAGATAGATTTTTCTCAAAAATCGGTCATCTTGGCTGCACAAGGTCAAGCTGAAAACGGAGTTACACAGATTACGAAAATTTTATCGGGTAAAAATCAGGAAACTGAAATAGAAGTTGAATTTAGTCGCGCTTCTGCCGATTCCAAGAACAAAAGGCCTTTCAATTCTTTTCAAATGGTTGAAGTTTCTAAGATTTTAAGTGAAAAAGCAATATTTAAAGAGAATATAGTCGAAGGAAATTATGATGTTGATATAGCATCAAGCGCAAGAACGGATAAAGATGGGCACACTACTTACGGAGCTCAAACTGTTACAAAAACTCCTATAACGCCATGAGAATTCTTAGAGAAGAAAATTTATTGCAAAAAACCTTTCATTTTATTAGGAAAAATCCTAAAGACTCCTTTTCCCTCTCAATTATTATGGTCCTTCTTGTCGGTTTTGTCGCAACTATGATTCAGCTTCAAAAACAACAGGAAATCCGTCAACATGCCTCTGTTACTAATTGCCCGGTAGCCTATTATTCTTTAGATTCAGAGGAATCTGGTTTTTTAGTTTTGATAAACCAATATAGACAGAGCAAAGGTTTAAGTTCTTTAACTATATCCTCCAATCTAAACCGGGCAGCACAATTTAAAGCTGAGGACATGGTGAAACAAGGAACAACAAACCTTGCTCATAGCGATACTACGGGACGGGCATACTCCCAAATGATTTGGGATTGCGGATATCCACCATATGGTGTTGGGGAAAATTTATATTACACAAGCAGCAACAATGGTACAGCAGATAGAGCTTTAAGAGCATGGCAGAAATCTCCTTCACATGATGAAAATATGTTATTTGCTGATCACAAACAAATAGGAATTGCAAGATTAGGAGCAAGCGTTGGGTGGTTTTGGGCAACAGAGTTTGGAGATGGAATTGATGGAACCGACGGAAGCTTTATAGGACCTCCTACTGCACCAAAAGTTATATCACTTCAGCCTTCTTGTAATGGAGCAAATAACGTAATGACAATTAACTTTACTCCCGGAAGCGGAGCAACTTACCACCAATTAATTTATAGCCCTAATTGCTACACCTGTGCACAACAAATAGTTGATGTTTCATCAGGTCAGACAATTCCTACAAGTGGTGGATTTTCTGCCAATACGGATATTTTCTATAATGTTCAAGCCTGTAATTCTATTGGATGCGTTATTGATCCAAACGGTCATTATATTAAGAATACAGGTGCTTCATGCTCCAGCGGAGGATCATCTGCTACTCCTACGAACTCTGCAACTGCAACCTCTACTCCGCCAATCTCTACACCTACACCAATTGCTTCGTCTTGTCCGAATACCAATCTTGACGGCACACAAAATCAATGCAGGACATCCTGTCTTGCCGGATCATCAAATCTTGCAAGCGGAAACGCTGCGTGCACATCATTCCTTGCACAAACAGCATATTGTTGTACCGTATCGTCCACTAGCCTTTGTCCTAATGTTAATGCAAACGGCACAACCAATACGTGTAGAAGCGGAAGCTGTTTGACTGGCGAAACCAATCTTTCATCAGGAAATGCGGTTTGTGCAAAAGCACTCAATAGCAGCACCGGAAACGTCTATTGCTGCACTGCAGGATCAGTTTCCGTATCAACGCCTACGCCTACTCCCACCTCTGCACCCGTAAGCTCTTGTCCGAATTATGATGCAACAACCGGATATGCTAACATTTGTACCACTAGCCCGTGTCCGGGAGGATCTTCCCTTTACAAGAGCGGGAGCGGCAATGCAGCATGCTCTGCAGCCTATGGCTCAACATATGGAAATTGCTGCATGGTAACCGGCATAAATAGTTGTCCCAATGACGGATACAACACGTGTAGACAAACAAATTGTCTTAGCGGTGAAACAAATGTATCGGCAGGAAATGCGGTTTGTGCCTACTCTTATGGTTGGCATACAGGATATTGCTGCAGGAAACCATTGGCCGCACCTACACCTACCCCCGCAATTGCAAGTTCTTGTCCGAATTACGATGCGTCAACCGGATATGCTAACATTTGTACCACTAGCCCGTGTCCGGGAGGATCTTCCCTTTACAAGAGCGGTACGGGGAATGCGGCATGCTCTGCAGCCTACGGCTCATATTATGGCGCTTGCTGTATGGTAACCAACCCAAGTGGTTGTCCAAGTGACGGATTCAACGTCTGTAGGCAAACAAGCTGCCTTAGCGGTGAAACAAATGTCTCAGCAGGAAATGCGGTTTGTGCCTACTCTTACGGTTGGCATACAGGATATTGCTGTCGATAATGTATAATAAATTAAAATGAAAAAAATTATAATTTTAGGATTATTAGTAATAATTGCTCTACTTGCAGGAGCAACAATTTTTCTTCAAAAAAAAACCGGACCTACTCTTCCTAAATCAATTGCTCCTGCAGAAAAAGTAGTAGTAAAAGACCTTGCTCCTGTTGGAAAAGGTGTTGCTTACATAAAGATTACCGCAACTGGATTTTCACCATCCAGCATAATCATCAATACCGGAGACAAAGTAATTTGGACAAATAGCAGCAATAGTGCTGTCCAGATAAATTCGGATCCGCATCCAAAACACAATCTTTATCCGATTTTAAATCTTGGGGCTGTTTTACCAGGTCAAAACACAAGGCTTGTTTTTGGAACTCCCGGAACATACACCTACCACAATCACCTCAATCCTTCTCAAACAGGAACCATAGAAGTAAAATAAATCTGGTAAAATCATTTCGTGGAAAATATTTTTGCTGTTTATAAGCCAAAAGGCATGACTTCTCATGATGTTGTAGACATAGTCCGTAAGAAAACAAACGTCAAGCGCGTGGGACACGGAGGGACGCTTGATCCGTTGGCAGAGGGTGTTTTGGTAATTGCCGTGGGCCGCGAAAACACCAAAAAGCTGGACGAATTCGTCAAGGGCGAGAAAGAATATGTTGCAGAAATTAAACTTGGATATGAATCTACAACCGATGATGAAGAAGGTGAAAAGACCCTTCGGCAAGCTCATGACAAACAAAATCCTAATAAAAAAGCGGTTGAACAAGCCGTAAAAAAGTTTATTGGGAAAATATTACAAACTCCTCCGCTCTATAGTTCGGTAAAACTACAGGGAAAACCTGCGCACAGACGTATCCGAAAAGGCCAGGAAGTCAAGCTTGAACCGCGGGAAGTTGAAATAAAAAATATTGAAATTCTGGAGTATATATACCCTGTAATTAAAATAAAAGTTCAAACGGGTCCCGGAGTCTATATCCGCTCTTTGGCGCGTGATATAGGAAAAGAACTTAAAACCGGAGGATATTTAAAAAGTCTTATTCGAACAAGAGTCGCAAATTTTTTGCTTGAAAATTCTATAACTGTTGAGGAGCTTAAACTTAATCCGTAAGATGTTCCTCTACACGGCGGTAGTCGTGAACTTCGGACTTATCAAACCATAAATTTATTTCAAATTTTGCCTCTTCAATACTTCCCGATGCGTGAACGATATTCATAACTCCTCGCCTTTCAATATTTGCATAAGCTGCGGAATCAGTTGAAAAGTCCCCTCGAATTGTTCCTCCGGGTGCTGCGACGGGCATTGTCGGGCCTACAAGTGAAATCACATTGTCAACCGCGTGTCTTCCTTCCAAAACCATAGCAACGACCGGTCCTGAAGTCATGTATTTAACCAGCCATTCAACTACCATTTTTCCCAATTCTTTAGGGTCATTTGTTCCGAAATCTTTTTTTGCATCCCTTCCGTATTTTTCATAAGTAGCAAGAGTTTTACCTCCAAGTCGCATAATTGTTTCCTCTTCGTCCGTTTTATAGTGGGAATGAAGAAGGGCAAGCGTTGGTTCAATCATTTTTACTGCTACAAGTTTTAAACCTGATCTCTCAAAACGATGGATTACTTCGCCTGTTAAGCCGCGCTTAACGCCGTCCGGTTTTACCATTACGAATGTCTGTTCCATGGATTTAATTTTAAGAAATAACAAAAGCAAAAGCAAGAGGACATTAAGAGTTGATTTCTCAAACAAAAAGAGTAAAATCGCAATCATGAGAGAAAATGGACTACGAGGCATTTTTAGACGGATCAACCCAAGAGCGGAAGCTCATATAGTTAAACCCAAAGGTATCAGAGATGAATACCAACAACTTGATGAATTACTAAGAGCTAAGTATAACGATAGGAGAAGACAGGAGGCGGCAGAAGTTGCAAGAAAAGCCGCCCTGAAAAGAGCTGAAGAGATGCGTCGAATGGATGAAGAAAGACGCGCTGAACAATTACGATCAAGGCAAGAAAGGGCGAGAAGAGATATTCTTTCTCAGGCTACAAAGTCAGGTTTTATAGATATGGTGGAACATGCTGCGCAAATAGTAGCCACAGAAGAAAGGGTAGGCAGCTTTTATATGAGGAATTACATGACTACAGACGAACAAGAACAAGACACATTGCATATTATTTGTAACTTTCCTGGAACTTATGATTTAGAAGCCAGCGTTGTCTGGGATGCCACAATCAACGGTGTAAACGGCTGTCTATGGGAAGAAAATGACAAAACCAAACTTCAACAGATTGTCGCAGACCAGTTTAAAGGTTTCAGTTGGCACACAGTAGCTCGCACTTATACACCACCGATGAATCAACATAGCTACCAAAACAGATCTACATAATATTTCAGGTAAAGAGCAAAAGGAACCTATCTCTATTAAAGCAGGATCAAAATATTTTGACGGATAAATGTCTGCGCTGAAATTCTTGACAAATAATAGAGATTTTCTTCCGACTGCAAATCTCCATTAATAACTGATACTGCGGCTTTATATCCAGCCTCCTGCACCATTTTTGCGAGGGTTTTATCAAAGGCTCCGTAAGGATAAGCAAAAGTTTTAATTGGAACTCCAAGTTTTTTTTCAAGAAGATTTTTGCTGTTAAAAATTTGGGTCCGGGCAATACTTCGAGGCACTGCAGTCAAAAATAAATGGTCAATTGTATGGGAACCAATTTCCACCCTTCCGCTCGCGATCATTTCCGCCATTTGGGGGAAAGTTACGAATCCCTTCCTTCCGACATAATTATACGAGACAAAAAGGGTTGCTTTGAAATTATATTTTTTCAAAATAGGAAAGATAGTAGAATAAAAATCTTCATAACCGTCGTCAAAAGAAAGAACCAAACTTTTTAGAGGTACCGTTTTCTTCTTTTCAATAATATTGGGAACATCTTTAACAAAATAAGAATTGTATCCTGCTTGTTTTAAAGTAATAAGCTGTTTCTCAAATATATCCGGGTTTATATCCAGCCGTTTTTCTATTAAATCCCCAAAACTTTTTCTATATTCAACGTAATGATACATAATTATAGGTAATTTTACTGCTTTGCCCGCAGGCGATGGACTTCCTAAAGAGGGGTTTCTCGTAAAAACAGAATTATCATAGTATGGAGCGATTTTCCCGGGACTCTTCGGCTTTGATTGCAAAACAAACCAAATAAACCAAGCAAACAAAAGAAATAACAAGACACATAGCAAAACCAGTAGCAAGCGCGACCTTTTCATACCTTTCTATTTTAAAAAGTAGTTGACCCAATTAACAATAGGCAATAAAATCCAAAACACAAAAGTAAGAGGACCTTAAGAGTTGATTTTGCAAAAAAAAAGAGTAAAATTCACGGTACATGGCTGAAAGAAAAAGATTTTGGCAAAAAGTCGCTTCATGGCTAGTGCCCGAAGCAAAAACAGAAACGACATACCGGATACCGACGAAAGGTATTGGTTTTTTAGATCTTCCTCCCACTGACAGAAAATACACTATAATTGACAGGGAACTGAGAGAAAAATACCGAAGAGAAAGGGAGCAAGAAGCAGCAAGGCAAAGAGCCGAAGAGACTCGACGAAAAGAAGCTAAAAGAATCGCCGAGGAAGAAAAACTTGCGGAGGAAAGAAGAGTGATAAGAGAAAGAGATGAAACCCTGCGGCAGGTGGAAAAAAACGGATTATTGGATGTTTTTAGTTATGCTGCCAGGACTGTTGCCGAAGGTATAGACGCATCAGAATATGTAATAGTCAAAGAAAACACAGATAATGGTCTAAAACCAGATACCTATGTTTTTAGCATAAATTGCACCCTTGCTAAAAGTGCACCACGAGAAACTAGAAGCTACGATGGGATGGTAAGAGCGGATGTCAGATTAGATGCAACTGTTAATGGTATTAATAACCACAGCTGGCAAGAGATTAATCAGGATAATCTACAGGAAATAATAATCGAAGCTTTCAGTCATTTATCATGGGAAACAACCCCTTCGCCTGGGCCTGATCGCTCATTCCAAGCAAGAATTAGCTAAGAGAAGGTTTAGGTTAGGAAAATTAACAAAAAAGCAAGAGGGTTGGATTTGATTTTTTAGGCAATTTTAAACCTTGAATTTATTTTAAAAGGTTTGAGAAGTGGTTTTGGTCATTGAAATCCCCAATTATTGCCAGATTTAGAGGCTCACTAAGGAATTTTTTGGCTACTCTTTTTATATCCGCAAGCTTCACTTTTTCAAGCTGATCAAGAACAAAGCTTGGGTTCTCAAGCTTTTTCTCAAGAGTCCAAGTAGCTCCATAAAAAACAGCAACAGACTTCGTGTCTTCAAGGTCGAGAACAAAATGGCCTTTTGCATATTCTTTTGCTTTTTTTACTTCCTGCTCCGAAATCTCTCCATCATTGGTTACTTTCTTGTATTCGGCAACCACTACCTCAATTGCCTCATCAATTCTTTTGGGATCCGCACCTACAAAAGTCGAAAGATACCCCGCGTCAACAAAATTCTCAGAAATTGTCCTGACATAATAAGAAAGGCCTCGTTTTTCCCTAACCTCATGAAAAAGCCTTGAAGACATGCCTCCTCCTAAAATCGCACCTAAAATTGTCAAAGGATATTTGTCTAACTCGTCCATGACTCC
>JAKAHW010000039.1 GCA_021825285.1 bacterium | reverse complement strand
CTCAGTTTATTAAGTCAATACCACTTTTCGTATATTTTTTTTATCCAAAAATTGGTTTATAATTTATTTGGATAATTTACAAAAATAAATGATGCAGCCTAATTGTTTGATTTGTCAGCTCAACACAAGCAAGAAATTTGTAGTAGAAGAATCTGAGTTTTGGCAAATAGATAATCCGGCAAATTTTGACTTCCCTGGACTGTTTTTCATAAAGACCAAACGTCACATCGAGTCTCTTGATGATTTAAGCCCTGAAGAAGCTAGAGAAATTGGTAGCTTCATCAAAAAATATGCAAAGAAAAGTAAAAATATTAGCCATGCAGAAAGAGTTTTAGCCATGTCCTTAGGGCTTTCAGAACCTCATATTCATTTTTGGATTCTACCTAAAACGTTGGAAAACGGAGAGCAAGTAATGGAAATTTCAAAAGCAATTAAGAAATTGGTGGGTAGGAACAAAAGTTAATCATTTCAAAAAACTTGACATAAAAGTTTTTTGCTGAGAAAATAGGCACTCAATGACAGTACTTATAGTAACAGGCGGGGATTCCTCCGAAAGGAAAGTTTCACTAACTTCTGCGAAAAATGTTAAAAAGGCGCTTCACTCAAAAGGACACAAAGCAAAGCTTCATGATTTGAGGCACGGCGCGCCTTCATATAATATAGTAAGCGAATTTGATGTCGTTTTTCCTGTTCTTCATGGTGAAGAAGGTGAGGGTGGAGAGCTTCATAAACATTTAGCTCAATTTAAGACACCCGTTGTGGGCACAAAAAACCACAAAGCTTTTAATAAAGGGTGGTATAAAATACCATTTAAACAATTTTGTGAGGAGAATGATGTTTTAACTAGTCCTTGGAAGAAGGTTCGAACTAAAAATGATTTAATAAAATTTGGTTTACCCTCAGTTTTGAAAAGCACAAATGGGGGTTCTTCGCGGGAGGTTGTAATTTTAAAGGATAAAAAAGATTTGAATTCATATGCTGTCCGAAAACTCCTGAATTCAGGTTTAGACCTGTTTGTAGAAAAGTATTTGCCGGGGGTAGAGGTGACCGCAGGGATTTTGGAAGGAAAAGCACTGCCATTAATTGAAATTGTTCCGCCTAAGAATGGTTGGTTTGACTACAAAAATAAATATTCAGGGGTAACGCAGGAGATTCCGCATGCGCCGAGTTTAAGCGAGAAACTCAGAAAAGAGGTAAGTTTAATCGCTGAAAAAATACATAATACGCTTGATTTAGGCACATATTCGCGAATTGATTTTATGGTTTCTGGGAATTTGCCCTATGCAATTGAAGTAAATACAATTCCCGGGCTCACTTCAGAAAGCCTTTTTCCCAAAGCGGCACGTGCCGCAGGGATAGAATTTCCGGATTTAATGCACCAACTCGTTTTGTCCGCAAAATAATTGACAAAGTTTTTACTCAGGAATATAATCTGTCTTACTCAATATGAGCAAGGAGATTGTTCAAGATTCCTGCTCCCCCAATAACGATAATAGTTCTAGTGTATTTTCCTACAGAAATTCTTTATATCAATTGAATGGCGGTGTTTATTTTGTGCCAGGGGTAAAACGAGGCGCAATTTGTGATACTAATACTGGAAACGTTTATTCAGTCAATGGGTCAGCGATGGGGGTAATTTTAGGACAAATAGGAGATGAAGAATTCCAGTCAGAGCTTTTAACAGCGGGTTTAGCTTCAAAAGAAAATCCAATCCCAGTTGGTAAAGAAAAAAATAAACCTGCTCTCGAATTTGTTTGGTTTGAGATAATAAGCGGCGACTGTAACGAAAGATGCCTCCACTGTTACGCAGATAGTATGCCTCCCACTTACAGGAAAATAATAGGAATAGATGAAATTCATGTAGCTGAAAAGGAATCAGGTCAGAAGTTGACTTCAGAGCAATGGAAAAAAATGGTTGAAGATGCCTACAGTCTTGGTGTAAGGCAATGTCAATTTATAGGCGGAGAACCTTTTTTATGGAGAGGAGAAAATAATGAAAACGTGCTTGACTTGGCCGAATATGCAAAAAATTTAGGATACGAGTTTATAGAGATTTTTACAAATGGTACTTTAGTTACAGAAAAAGACATAGACCGAATAAAAAATCTTGGCTTAAACCTTGCAATTTCTCTATACTCGGACAGAGAAGAAGTCCATGACGCGATAACAAGAACTCCCGGCAGTTTTAAGAAGACAGAAAGGACACTGAAGTTACTTAGTCAAGCTGGAATCCCAACAAGAGTAGAAACCGTGTTAATGAAACAAAACCAGGATACTCTTGAAAGTGCAGAAGACTATATTCAACAAATGGGATTTGATCATAGAAGTCCGGATGTGCTAAGGCCGAATGGGCGTGGAGAAAGCGTTGAGTTGATGCCGGATGAAGCAGCTATAGTTAAATACGGCTTAATGCTTAAGCCAAGTTTTACAACTTCAAAAGAATCGTTAGAACGAAACTTTGAAGGAAATAGCTGTCTCACGGGGAAAATAACAATTACAGATAATGGGGATGTATTACCTTGCATTTTTTCAAGGAGTGTTATTATGGGAAATGTACTTAAAAAAGGCTCATTGAAAAATGTGTTAGAAACAAATGTAGATGAAGTTTGGGGAATAACAAAGGACGATGTCTTAGTTTGCCAAGATTGTGAATATAGGTATGTTTGTCATGATTGTAGGCCAATGGCTGAAGGCGCATCTGGTGGGAGAGGCACTTATAAAACATCACCTTTTCCTCGATGCACATATAATCCTTATGAAGGCGAATGGGGTGGCGGCGTTTGGAAATTAGATGAAAAGGGAAGTCCTTATTATGATGAAGCATTAAAAGAGTTAATAGATGCAGAGCGCATTTTAACGCAATGATTATAAATTTGAAAGGAGGTGAAATATGCTAGAAATAGATAGACCAGAGATAACTTTAGTAACACGATCAACGACTATTAAAAGTGAATACCCGCCTGTTCCTTGTTCACCAAATACGCAAATGTGTGATCCAAGAGTTGTATGTAGTCCTAGAACTGAAGGGTGTTTCCCCAATAGTCCTTGTGTTCCACGAGTTCCATCATGCTCTCCCCAATTTACTCGGTAAAGTTTGGGAGCTAAAGGAATTTTTGGGTCAATATTTTCTTTGGCCAAGTTTTTGGAAACGATTCAACTAGAATTTTTCCAAAAACAAAAGCTATATTGTGAGGCTCTCTTTCATTAAGAGTAGAGTTTTCTTCGTTAAGATTTAAAGTTTTCTCTTTTCTTATTAATTCCTCAATTGTTTTAATATTCTTATTATCTATGTCTTTTTTATGTTCAGGCCAAAAAATACTCGCAGCCGTATAATCTGCGCAAAAAGCAAATACTTCGGAAAGAAAAAAGGGAGAGGGTAGTGGAATTTCAACATTGTCTATTTTCTTATTTTTATACAACTGCAAAGCTTTATTTAATGAGCTTATATTGGTTTCTTTATTTGAGTACCACCAAAGTTTATGTTGATTAAAATATACGTGAGCAAACTCATGGACGAGAGTAGCAAGATAGCTCCCGCGGGTGGTATACGGATTAGTGCTGTGCCTCTTTATTTTTTTCTGAACATTGATAAAATCTCCCATGAGACTTCCTGAGATTTTGGGTAAATCAAAATCATTTTGCTTAAAAATAGAAGGGAGCGCGCTCAATATAATGGGATTTAAGTTGCCTGTATGCCATCCAAGCCTTTCATTTTCGGGAAAGCTATTGCTATGAGGAATGATATATGCGTAAAAATGCTTTAAGCTACAGGGAAAAACTTTAAGCTTCGGAATCTTCCTGTTTGTCCAAAAATAAATATATTTTGAATCAAAGGACACAATAAGAGTATCCGTTATTAATTTTTTATCTCTGAAAATAAAAGATAAATTTTTGCTCCAAACAGTTTTTATTCCTTCCTCAATAGCTTCAAAATCCTCTTTCGTGGCTAGATAATTATATTCGTTCATATGGATTTTCCTGTATTTTACTCTTTTCTAATTTCCTAGACAAATAATTAATGTTTTTGAAGAGGAGTGAGATTTTTATAGAGAGTCTTTTTCCCAAAGCGGCACGTGCCGCAGGGATAGAATTTCCGGATTTAATGCACCAGTTAGTGGTATCCGCAAGATAATTTATTTATCGCTGGCAGCCATTTGTACAAACGCTTTATGTTTTAGCTCCTCGTGTTTTGGAGGCTTGGAAGGTTCCGGAGCCCCGTATTTTATTTTCCAGTCAAACTTGTAAGGATCATCACCTGCTGTCGCCACCTGCATCTCCATTGAGTTTTGACCTAGCCATTTTACAACATTAAAATCCCTGATATCAAGCCACCTAAAGTAGGTTTTTCCCGAGCCGTCTCTAACAGTTAAAAGTAATGTGCCCTCATCCCGTGCAATTGTTCCTTCTGTAGGATTCCAGTAATCTGGTACTTGATTAAGAGTGAAAAGAATTGATGGGTCAATATTACTTAATCCTCCCACATAAATTGGCGTATCAGGAATGGTTTTTATTCCTTCGGTTACTCTTTGGGATTTATAAATTTTTGCTTGGTCAGAAGGAATCACTTTTTCTCCTGATTTTAATACCATTGATACACTTTCAGGAAACTCGGGATTCCAGCCTGTGTAATCCTTTAAAGTTGTAGGAAAATCGTGTGGATTTGGTCTTCGGGATATTTGTAATGAGCTAAATTGCTGAAGCTTAGGCCCGTCATTTACCATTAAATCCTGGTCGGACACGCCTACTTTTTGATCGCCAACATATTTTCTCCAGGCATCGGGTAATAGATTGCGCAAGCCAGGTGCCAGGTCCTGTGGATTAACATCTAACCGATATTGGTCATTAAGGTGAAGAATTTGATGTGTCGTCTCGTGCAAATAGCCGTAATCGATTTTAGCTGATGGATCATAATACCCGGAAGATTTAGGTAAATAACGGCGATCGCTTGTATATGAACCGTCAGAATCATCTATTCCGGCAACGGTTTTCCATCCTAAGTGATGTTAAACAGGCGTTTCAACTCCATTATCAACTACTATCAATCTTCTCGCTTCAATTTTTGTTCTAACGGGTGGAGTAGCTTCGGAAAGCATTTGGTTAAGTTTTGCCATGTGCCTTTTTAGGAAGGTTTGAAAAGATTCTTGATTGTCCGGCTTAAACATTTTATATGTATCTGCCTTAATAAAAAAAGTTCCGTAATAAGTGTCCGGACGCATTTCTTTAGGGTTTTGGTTTAGCTCGCCTATGAGGTTATCCAATTCAGCTTTTGACAATGGAGTAATGTTGCCGTAGGTTTCCACTCCGTCAACTAATTCCAAGGAAGAGCTCGCTTCGGCTTCCGACCTTGAGAAAATTTGCGGGACAATTGCGCCTGCTGCAAGGACACCTGCTCCTTTCATAGCGCCTTTTAGCAATGTTCTTCTTGAGAACTTATGAGGATTTTCTCCTTGAATTTCTACCATTTTAATAGGATTAAAGCATATTTATAGGACAAAAGTAAAGATTTCTCTTGACAAAATGCCTCCTAAGTGATATACCAAGCTTATAGTAAATATTTCCTATAGTATTGCGATAAGATATGTCAGAATTTAAAGAAATAGCAAAAAGCGCAGGCAGAAGGATTGCAGTACCACTAGCAATAGCAGGATTTACTCTTGGTGGAGCAGCAGTTGCGGCAGGAGCAGCAGGCGCAGAAGGCCAAACAAATACCGGAACAACAGATTCAGCCACAGAGCAACACGTGCAAGAACTTAAAGACGCAGGAGCCATGAAGTACAAGCTTGTTGTCCCCGGACTTTCCAAAGCAGAGGAGCCCCCAACACCCACACCAACACCGGTAAGACCAACCCCGACACCAGATAACCGGCTGGTAATAGAAGGATTAGATGTAGATGGTACCAATGTGATTGATGAGAAACTAAATCAAAAAAGGATTGAACAAGGACTTTCGTCTTTGCCGACACATCAAAGTTTAGCTAATGCTGCAGGAGAATATGCAAGATTTTTAATGGATACTCTTGATTTCACCAGTATAGACCCTAACACAATCCATAGTTTGAAAGGTGATCCTAGAAGTAGAATTAATGGGGCAGGGTTTCCAGGAACAATGGTGGGAGAAAATATAGCTTATGGAATAATTTGGACAGATAGGGAAGCATGGGTGAAAAGCGCAATTGATGGGTGGATGCAAAGCCCGGGACACAAAGGTACAGCATTGAGTAGTCTTTGGACTAATGTCGGAGCAGCATGTGTAGTAGACAAGGTTTCCCAAAACAGAATTATGAATGGTGGGAGATCTGACATTATGGTTCCAATGTTTATCTGTGTTGCAGATTACGGATCTACAAATCCCCCTCCGCCACCTCCTCCTCCAGGGCGATAATATAGTTTAGATATTTTATGAAAAAAGAAGTTATTGTACATTCAGTTGGCAGAAGGATTGCAGTACCACTAGCAATAGCAGGAGTTACTCTTGGTGGAGCTGCAGTTGCAGTAGGAGCAGAAGGCCAAACAAATACCGGAACAACAGATTCAGCTACAGAACAACACGTGCAAGAGCTTAAAGACGCAGGAGCCATGAAATACAAGCTTGTTGTCCCCGGACTTTCCAAAGCAGAGGAACCCCCAACACCCACACCTACTCCTATCAGACCCACCCCCACACCCGACAACCGTCAGTCAGTTGAAGGACTAAGTATTGAAGGGGCAAATATTGTCGTTTCATTAATTAATAAGATTAGGCAAGAAGCAGGCGCTAGTCCGCTTTCCATAGATCAAAAGGTGACAAAAGCAGCTGAAAAATACGCACAGTTAGTATTCGAAAAGGGAGATTTTAAGAATGCGACAGATGCTCTTCATTATCTTGATGCGGATCCCAACCAGCGTGCAGCTAGAGAAGGCTATATAGGTCCAGTAGTTGAAGATTTGGGGTGGTCAGTAGGTATTGCTGAAAGAGAAGGTTGGACTGCAGCCGTTGTTCAAGCCTGGATGGATAGCCCGGGACACAGAGGAGTAATACTTGATCCAAAAACGCCTAAAAATATAGGTGTCGGATGTTTTGTTTCAGACGTTCCCGCTAATAGGCTTTATGGTAGAACAGGCGATGAGCTTATAACGTTAGCTGTATGTATAGCTGATTTTGCAATTAACCCAGCTCCTCCTCCCCCAGGGCGATAGATTCTCATTCTTGACAAGCTATTAAGTCTGGAATAATAATTATAATAGGGTATTCTAGGAATAGAGTGCTTTTGGATTTATGGCAGACATTAATATTTCATCAACAAACTCTTCTGATATTTTTGGAAAACTTTTCCTTTCTGCTATCATTTTTTTAATTCTTGGAGCAGGGGTAGGAATAGCAATAGATAAGTTTTTATTAACCCCCAACGTAAAGCCTACAAGTACCAAGAATGCTGAAAATCTTCCTAAAACAATAAATGTTACTTCTGAAAACGTAGTAAAAACTTGCGCTAATTATTTTGCAGATCCGACTAAAGTTATGACGAGCCCTTTATTCACAGAATGGCTTGGAAGCGTTGAAGGAAAAGTAGTTGAAAAAAACGCTGATTCTTTTACTCTTGAAAAAGACGGGAGTAGATTAAAAATTTATCTCCAAAAATCTCTCACTCTTTTTATGGGCGATTTTGAGACTCCCGGAAAAAGAAAAAAACTTACTTTTGACCAAATTCCTGTCGGGACAACTCTTCGAGGCGGAGTAACGATTTCAAGAGGGACATTAACAAATGATGTGACTCAGCATATATTTGCAGATGGATTTATAGTAGTAAATGAAACTAAAAAATAGTGTGCAATCCCGTTTCTTATACCTCTTTTCAACTCTTTTAGTACTGCTTTTAGCAGTTTTTTTCCTATTTATAAAAACCAATAAGGCTAACGCTCAGGTATGTGACTGTACTGGTTATGCCGATGGAACTGCTTGTCTTTACAACTGTAGTTTTAGCGGAGGACCGAATTACTGTTGTGGAAGAGATGTTTGCAACAATCTTTATGTATGTTCAGGAGGGTCTTGTGTTTATCCTCCTGCAGGAAGCGCAGAAGTACATCAACCGTGCGGTTCAAACTTGTGTACAAGCGGAACGGATGCGTGTCAGACTTGTAATTTCAGCAATAGCGGATGCAGCGGTGGATGTGGAGGGAGCTATTATGATTTATATATTTGCGGAGGAGTAACTGATTATAGGTATAATTCTGCCTATAATTACATTTGTCAAAGTTGTACTTACTGTGCTCCGGGATCCGGAACATGTCCTCTGCCTACACCAACCCCGACGCCAAATCCTTGTGCGGGAGTGAGTTGTACCACGCCGCCAAACCAATGCTACAATTCTTCCGGAACCTGTGTGCCCTCAGGTGCAACATATTCGTGTTCATACACATATAAAACTTCCGGAAGTGCCTGCAATGACGGCAATGCCTGTACCACAGGAGATGTTTGTAATGGTGCCGGGAGCTGCTCGGGTACAGCAATAACAAACAACACTCCTGCT
>JAKAHW010000038.1 GCA_021825285.1 bacterium | reverse complement strand
ATTTTTCAGCAAATTTAGTCCTTCTGCCTTTCTGGAAGATACCAAAAATCAGGATGTGCAAAATTCGGATATGGTAAGTTTTGGTAAATATACTTTTTCAGATGAAGAGTGTCCTTTAAGGGAAGAAATTAAGAATGGGAGCCCGGTTATAACAGGCGAAAAGGACATTGTTTATGTTGATAGTGGGTTATGTAAAATTCCAAAAAATGTAAAAGTTTTGGAGACGATTCTAAGGTCAGACAATTCTATCGTCTATTATATCCTTACGCTAAAGTAATTTAGTTTTCTAGATTTGCAACCACATCATCCATTGACTTGATTATTCCCTGGGTTGTTTTAGTGTTTATGTCCGGATATTTGTCATCCACTATAGAATAAATAATTACAATATTTCTCCCTTTAATTTTGACAGGCGAGTAAATTGTTCCGCACCATTTTCCTTGGTTTGTGCATGTTTTTTTTGTCGTCTCTTGACCAAGAACTTGCGCTTTTGACACTTGCTTAAAGTTTGAATAGTATTCATTGTTGATATCCTCGGCAAAATTTAAAGAGAAAGAGTAATTGTCAACCGTAAAAATGTCTTTTCCCGAATTGCCTTCTTTTACCTGCCAATGTTGTGGAATTTCGATATTAATTCCGAAGTTATTGCTGGTGTAATTCTTTTTATAATTTTTAGCATAATAAAGTTCTAAAACTTCTTTATAGATTTCATCATATTTTTTAATAGATAACTTAGATTTTATTTCTTTTAAAGTTTGTTTTGTCGGAACATTTATTGTGTAGTATGAGAGGATTTTTTGTTTAATTCTTGGATCATAAGGTCTCTCTTCCAATAAACTATCTAAATTAGCTAATTCCTGTTTTGTAATTTGTTTGGGAGAATATACCATATTCCCGACAGGTTGAAACCCAAAAACTAAATCATCAGGAATAAAACTAGTTAAGAACATCTCTTTATAATCCTTTTCTCCTTTATATAGAGAGAATTTATTTTCTGTATTTTTCCAGGTAGTAATAAAAGCCGTTCCATAATCTCCTTTTAAGCTTTTTTGGTTTTTGAGGATGTTGAAAAAAATTAAGTTATAGAAAAATGAACAAATTATTAACAAAGAAAAAATAAAAATTCCTAAAAACTTAATTCTTTTAATCAAAAAATATATCCCGAAAGAAAAGAACAGAAAGAGTAGGGGGGATACAATAATAAGGTAGTGCATTAAAGGCTCAATTTTTAAGAAAAAGTAAATGACAGGAAGCAGAAATGTTGCGAGGACCATGAATTTTAACCTTTTATTCTCTTTCAAAAAAATAATTATTCCTAAGGGAAGCAATAAGTATTCAAAATAAAATAGTTTTTCAAGTTTATAGATCCAGGGATATTTTTGAGCGATAGTCAATGTATCCGCTCCAAGAAGGGTTTGAAAATTACCCTTTCCCAGTATTTGAAAAGGACGAGCAAAAATTGAAAATTGATAAAAACTGCTTATTCTATCTTTCGCAGTAATTATCGCAGTACAGTCGGGGCAGCCATTGTTTGCTTGATAAAAAAGGTAAGGGACAAATGGGATAAATCCAACGATTAACCCGGATATTAAATATTTAAAATTAATTTTTGTTTTATTAATTATTAAGAATAAGAAAATTAAAAAAATGAAAAAAAGACTGGTCTGGTGTAATTGAATAAGAAAAGCTGAAAATAATGAGAAGACGAGCCAATATTTTTCATCTTTATCAATAGCTACCTTATAGAGGGAGAATAAAAATGGTACAAAAAAAGGGAAAATTAAATCCTGAGTCCATATTTTTCTTGAGTAAATAATCATCCAAGGAGAGAAGGCGATAAGCAACCCAGCAATATAAGCTACAATATTGTTGTGATACTTCTTGATTATAAGAACAAAAAAACCGATAGCAAGTGTGTTTGTTAAAGCAATAAAAAAGGTAACAACTCTAGGGTCCAAGGATAAAAGCGTTAGCGGAAACAATAAGTAGTTTAGAAAAGGTGGATTTAACACCCCTACGCTTGAAACAGTGGAACCGGGAGCAAATGCGTGTCCGAAAATTGGTCGGGCCGCAAGTAAAAGGTTTACTGCCTCGTCAGTTTTAAACTCAATTAAATCAAGATTGGGAAGGCGAAAAATGCTTCCGGCAAAAAAGACTGATAAAAACAGGAACCAATTTGAGCTAAATAACTTCCTCACAAATTTATTTGTTAATTTGATATTATTATAAGGCATTATATCTGATTCTTCATTATGAACTTATTAAGTCAACTAAGAAAAAAAAGCACTCTTTTTCTTCTAGCTATTCTTATTGTTGCAGGATTCCTTAGATTTTATAACCTTTCTACAAACCCTCCCGGAATTCATGCCGATGAAGCGGATTCCGGATATAATGCTTATTCTATTTTAAAAACCGGAAGGGATTTTTACGGTAATTTCCTGCCTTTACAAATTGTCGGTTTTGCTCAAAACTATAGAACCCCCTTATCAACTTACATAACAATTCCATTTGTAGCAGTTTTTGGACTAGCTCCTTTATCGGTCCGAATGCCGACAGCTCTTCTTGGGATCGCGTTCGTTTACCTAATCTATTTGTTCTCAAAGAGAATTTTTGACTCAGAATGGATTAGTATAATTGCTGCGTTTTTAGCTGCGGTTAACCCGTGGGCAGTGCATATTTCAAGACCATATGCCGACCATATTCTTGCCTTAGATTTTGTAATTCTTGCTTTAGTACTGGTTATAAATAAAAGCAAAAATTATTGGCCTTATATTTTTTCAGGCATATTTCTTGGATTATCTTTATTTTCATATCATGCTCCAAAAATCTTTCTGCCTTTATTCCTTCCTTTTCTCTTAATTTATCTAATAAAAAAGGGAGATGTCCCTAAAAAATTTCTTTTAATAAGCATATTAGTTTTCGTTCTATTTTACACTTTGGTTCTTGGGAGTTCATTTTTTGGGCAAGGCGGACAGGAATACAAAAACGTAACAGCAATAAATAAAGACGTTGCCCAAAAAATAGTTGATAAGGAGAGACGGGTAACAAATGCCCCCCTTGCAGCAAGCGGTATTTTTCACAATAAACCGTTATTCTATTTTAAAGAATTGGCAAGAAATACAGGAAAATTTATTTCAATCAATTATCTATTTCTTGATGGAGAATCAAACCTCACAGCTTGGGTTGGAGACAGAGGGCTCTTTTATCTGGTTGAGCTGCCACTATTATTAATTGGTCTTTACTTTCTGTTTACAAAAAAAAGACAGCTTTTTTGGTTTTTCTTTTTTTGGTTTGTTGCAGCAATTATACCTGGAGCTATAACCCGCGACCAAATGTATACATATAGGGGAATTTACCTATTACCTTTGATGCTTATGATTATAGCTTTTGGTATCTATTCGGCCTTCAATGGGGTGTTCAATAAAAAGAAAACAATTTTTATCTTTGTTCTTGGAGCTATTTATTTATTAAGTATAATTTCTTATTACTTCCATTATTTTTATGATTATCCTGTTTATTCTCGGGCCTGGTGGGCTGCAGAAGATCACGAGGCAATAAATTATATAATTCAAAATCAACATAAATACGAAAAATTCTTTTCGGATGGCGGAAATGATTGGGTTTTGCTTTATGCTTTCGACACAAACTATGACCCTGTTTTATTTGAAAAAGCTTTGAAGAATCCTGTTAAAATAAGCAATAGGCAATTTGTTAAAATAGATAATCTTTACGTAGGTAGTATCCATCCCAGGAAAGGTGAGACCCTAGAAAGCGTTTTCCCAAAAAACAGTTTGTATTTGGGAAGACCGGGTCAATTTAATGATGCAAAACCATTAAGGGAAATATTATCAAAAGAAGACTGGGGGACAGTTTACAAGATATTTGAAATCAAATGAAATTATCAAAGAAATTCATAGAATTAAATAAGGATTATTATAAACATATTGAAGAATATGATTGGGTTGAGGTAACAGATCATTTTCACGGCTTGGAGTCTTTCTTCCATAGACTTCGTGAATTTTTAGTAAATAGAAACATCAAGAAATATGGAAGAGGAGAAAAGTATTTAGATGCTGGTTGTGGAACCGGACTTATACTTCGTCATTTGCCAAAAGGAGCCACAGGAGTTGATATAAATCCCAGGAATATTTCCAAGGCGAAAAAACATGCACCAAACGCGAAAATTGTTGAGGCAGACATAGAAAAGCTTCCTTTTAAAGACGGAAGTTTCTCGACTATTGTTTGTACGGAAGTAATTGAGCATCAGCCTGATCCAATACCTACGGTTCGGGAGCTAAAAAGAGTTTTGGAAAAAGGAGGAGTACTAATAGGAAGTGTTCCTTCGTCCTCTCCTATTTGGTTTTTAAGGTTTCTTTCAAGTACTTGTCCTAGAGGAGAACCATTTCATAAAAATTTTGCAAGGAAAGAACTTAAAGAGCTCTTTAAAGATTTTAAAATAAATAAACTCTCAAGATCTGTAATGGGAATGAGTTTCTTTTTTGTTTTGGAAAAAGAATGATTTCCAGAAAAAATGAAAGGTTATCTTTCTTTACTGTTTAGCAATAAAACACTCTTATTATTAATAGTCTTAATCGCATTTTTTTTAAGATTCAATTTACTTGCTTCAAATCCTCCTTCTCTTACTTGGGATGAAGTTTCTTGGGGATATAATGCTTACTCATTAGGATTGGATGGAAAAGACGAATTTGGAAAATTTTTACCTATCACCTATCTTGAATCCTTTGGCGACTTTAAGCCTCCGCTTTATGCATATCTTTCAGTTATTCCTGTAAAGCTTTTTGGACTTAACGAATTCTCAACACGTTTTGCTTCAGCTTTTTTTGGAGTCTTAACGGTTTTATTAACATTTTTTTTAACAAGAGAAATTTTCGGGAAGAAAAAGAATGCTCTTCCTCTTATCTCTTCCCTCATTCTTGCGATTTCTCCATGGCATATTCTTTTATCCCGTGCAGCTTTTGAAGCAAATCTGGCCACTTTTTTTATAATTTTAGGTGTTTATTTATTTTTTGTTTCGTTACGAAAAAACAAATGGTTGTTGGTTTTCTCCATGTTTCCCTTTGTTTTATCTATGTATACTTTTAATTCTGCTCGTATAGTTGCTCCTTTGCTTGTTTTGGGTATGTTCTTTTTCAAACGAAAAGAACTTTTTCAATCCAAGAATGAAGTTTTATGCGCTTTGGTAGTTAATTTTGTCCTGTTTTTTCCTCTTTTGCTATTTCTTCTGACACCCCAGGCGAAGTTGAGATTTGCTGAAGTTAATATCTTTTCAGATGCCTCAATTATAAAAAATGCAAACCAGGAAATTGTAAATGACGGAAATGCACTTTGGTCAAAAGTCCTTCACAACAGAAGACTTATGTATGGAGTAGAATATCTAAAGCATTATTTTGACAATTTAAATCCGTTATTTCTTTTTATAAATGGTGATGGGAATCCTAAATTCTCAATCCAGGATGTTGGGCAGCTTTATATTTGGGAAATTCCATTCTTGGCTATCGGAATTTTATTTTTGTTTAAGAAAAAAGAGGGGAACTGGTGGATTATTCCTTTTTGGTTAATAATCGGGATTATTCCTGCAGGGACAGCTCGCGAGACGCCGCATGCTTTAAGAACAGAAGCCGTTCTTCCTACGTTTCAATTATTAACAGCTTATGGTTTATTTTACGGTTTTGACCTTATGACTAAAAGATTTAGAAAAATAATTTACTCTTTGGTAATTATTTTAATTATTTTTAATTTTGTTTATTTTTATCATAATTACTTTGTTCATTATCCAAAAGAGTTCTCTGGGGAATGGCAATATGGATATAAGGAGGCCGTTAACTATATAGATCATGTTCAGGAAAGTTATGACAGAATTATTTTCACTGAAAGTTTGGGCAGACCATATATCTACTCATTGTTTTATTCAAAATATGATCCTGTTAAATTCCGCAAAGAAGCAGTTGTTGAAAAAGAAGCTTTAGGATTTGTTCATGTACGAAAGTACGGAAAATTCATTTTTGCTAATGATGTGACAAGTATTGTTCAAGGCGGAAAAACTTTATACGTAGATGTTCCTGAGAACATTCCAAAAGATGCAAAAATATTAAAAGAGATAAACTTATTAAATGGAAAGCCGGCTTTAGTAGCCTATTCTAAATGAAAATTATAGAAAAATTATTTAAACCAAAATATATTTTAATAGGAATAATTGTAATTGCAGCTTTGCTTAGGATTTGGACATTGGGCATAGTTCCTCCTTCTCCGGATTGGGACGAAGCTTCTTTAGGATACAATGCTTTTTCCATAATGGAGACCGGAAAGGACGAATACGGTAAGTTTATGCCAATCATTCTTCGATCTTTCGATGATTACAAGCCTGCTTTGTATACATATTTTATAATCCCATTTATTAAGGTTTTTGGACTAAACATAATTTCAGTTAGATTACCTAGTGTTTTGTTTGGAATTGTTTTGGTTTTATCAACTTACTTTTTAGCAAAAGAGCTGTTTGGGAAAAAAGGTGAGGTTATAGGGCTAGTTTCCTCTTTTTTGTTAGCTATTTCCCCGTGGCATCTCCAATTCTCAAGAATTGCTTTCGAAGCCCAAGTTGGACTTTCTTTAAATATCTTATCGGTTTTGTTTTTTATTAAAGGTATGAAGCGCCCACAATTGCTTTTGCCTGCCGCAATTTTTGCCTCTCTGAGTATTTATATATACCAAAGCGAAAAAGTATATTTGCCTATTTTATTTTTAGTTTTGGCCATTATTTATTGGAGAGATTTGATGAGAATTCCTAAGAAATGGGTTTTATCGGCACTTTTGGTAGGTATTATTCTCTCATTTCCCATGATGTATGACATAGCAACAAATAAGGAAGCGTTAATGAGAGCAAGAGGAGTGAGTGTGTTTTCCGACCAAACACAATTTCTAAAAGGAAACGTAGGGAAAGTTTTGGAAGATAAAAAAAATAATGACGCAATAGGTTTGTTAATAGACAACAGGAGGGTGGAGTATGGAAAAGCAGTCATTTCAGGATATATTTCCCATTTTGATTTTAACTGGTTATTTGTAAAAGGAGATATTGAAAGGCACCATGCGCCTTTTATGGGCCTCATGTATTTGTTTGAGCTACCCTTTTTCTTAACCGGAATTTATTTGTTATTCTTTGGAGATTTTTCAAAAAAAACAAAACTTACGATACTTTCTATTATATTGATTACTCCAATTCCCGCTTCTATAACAAGTGGAGTTCCTCATGCAGTCAGGGCCATAAATTTTCTTCCCGTAATACAAATTTTTACGGCATTTGGACTAATCCAATCTTTTCGTTATGTTTCAAAACTTAAGTTCAAGAAAATAATTTATTGTTTTACCGTTTTGTTTTTTGTTTTTAATTTCGCTTATTTTCTTGATCAATATTTTGTTCAGCAGAATTATTACTTTTCCGAAAACTGGCAATATGGTTATGAGAAAGCAATAAAGGATATTAAACCAATAATGGGATATTATGAAAAGATTGTGGTTTCAAACGATAGACCGCTCGATCAATCATATATTTTCTTTTTATTTTATCTCGGATATTCTCCTTCTTCTTACCAGAATGAAGTGAAGGATTCTTCAGGCGGGTTCAGGGAAAATCATTCTTTTGGAAAATTCCAATTCAGGAATATAAATTGGGAGAAAGAAGATAAAAATAAAGTTTTATTTCTAGGAAGACCTGAGGATTTCCCTCCTAATGTTAAAAAAATTGACACAGTTAATTATTTGAACGGAAAGCCTGCAATAATAGTAGTCAAAGGATAATGAAAACTAAATACTTGCTTTTTGGAATTGTAGTTATTGCAATATTTCTTAGGTTTTTCCAACTTTCTTCAGTCCCTCCAAGTCCTTCTCTTGATGAGGTTTCAATCGGATACAATGCTTTTTCTATAATAAAAACCGGAGCAGATGAGTTTGGGAACAAATTCCCTGTGTTACTGCGCGCATATGACGACTGGCGTCCAGCACTTTATGTTTACACTGTCATCCCTTTTGTAAAAATATTCGGCTTAAACGTATTAGCGGTTCGTTTGCCTTCGGCGATTTTAAGCGTACTTTCGGTTTTTGCAACATTTTTTTTAGCAAAAGAATTATTTAAGAAAAAAAACGTAGCAATAGGGTTATTTTCGGCTCTTCTCTTAGCAATCTCTCCTTGGCATGTTTATATTTCCAGACTAGGACACGAAGCAAATCTGGCAATTTCGTGTCTCATTTTTGGTTTGTGTTTTTTCTTTAAATATAAAAATAATCTTGGTAAACCAAAATTTTTATACCTGGCATCTTTCTTTTTCGCACTGTCTTTTGATTCCTATCAGAGCACAAAAATAGTTGTCCCACTGGTTGTAGCTGTATTATTCCTAATATATTTTAAGGAATTAATTGCAAGGAAAAAATCAATAATTCTGGCGTCACTTCTGGGCGTTGTGCTTTGTGTCCCAATTCTTTTTTATAGCTTTTCTCCAAATGGGCTTATTCGTTTTAAAGCAACAAATCTTTTTTCTTCGAGCCCACAACTAATAGAAAAGAGTGCAAAGCAAGTCCTTGAGGATAAGCAGAATA
>JAKAHW010000037.1 GCA_021825285.1 bacterium | reverse complement strand
CGATCCTTTTCACTATAGCTTTTTGTCAAAGTTGTAGCAATGACTTTTGCCTCTTTAATTATGTGTTCAGAAATATTTGTCAATTGACTATTCAATTCTCTTATTTGAGACTCTATATTTGTTGAGTTATTTTCTTTCTCTTTAAGATTAGAATTTGCCTTTTCAGAATCTACTCCCTTTACCTTTTCTTTTAAGTTTTGAACATTATTTTTAAGTTCCTTAATCTTTCTATTGAACTCTTCAATGCTTTCATTCTCTTTAGATATTTTTTCTTCAATTCTTTCTTTCTCTAGAAGGATATTAGATTTTTCCTGTGTGAGTTTGGATAAATTTTGACCTGAGAAAAACCTAGCTAATGTGTTTGATTTTTGAAACTTTTCAATTCTTTTGTTGGCTTCTTTAATTTCTTCACTTTTAGTCTTGCTTGTTTCCTCTAATTGTCTTAGTTGGTATATTTTTCGGTCAAGTTGATTAGAAAAGTTATTTATGTCTGTTTCTGACTTTTCTAAAGCATCATAATCAGCTAGAAGTTCTTTAATGTCTTCGATTTCTTCTTTGAGCTGTATTTTTATTTTTTCCAATGCCTCTATTTCATCCCTAATGGGTTTGCTAGCTGCATCAGAAGCATTTGCTGGTAAAACATTTGGGTATTCTTTTTTTAGGTCAGATTTCTTAATGTCTCCAACCCTAATTATTTGTCCTAACTTGTATTCTGGCGTTTTCTCAAGGTACCGTGCGGTCTTATATAAAGCTTCATCGGTGGCCATATTTGTGTGAGATATTAAAAGAACACTTAACTCTCTCGCAATAAAAGCCTCTATTAACCTAGAGATGAGTTCGGTTTTTCCCGTTCCTGGAGGCCCCCATACAAAACTCAGCTCACTTCCTAATGATAATCTTAAAGCTTGTTCTTTATATTCATCTATTGCGTCTTGGGGTTTGGAAAGAGGGATATCGTAGTCTTTATCATATGATATGTTAAATTGCTCCTGGCCGAAAAGCTTTTCTCCCATCGTACTGTTGGAACCGTTGTCTCTTTTATCAATCAGCTTATCTCTCAGCAGTTTAAGTAGATATAAACTTGAAATAATTAGGTTAGCTTGAGAAATTGTTTTGCCAAAATATTTGTCTACCTCTATTTGTATCTTTTTCTCACTGACAGATAAGACTTTTCCACTTCCTATCTCAGAGTTAATTCTTAATTCTATTTCTGATTCTGTGGGAATTTCTTGTAAATATTCAAGTTCAAAGTCATAAATATAATTTTCTGCAATTTGAGCAAATAGTGAGCCATTTCTTATTCGAATGTTTTCGTTTCCTTCTTTTTCTAGGTATTCAATGTTTGCATTAAGCGCTGCAATCATTTCATCAATATGCCAGTTGTCATTATTCATCTTAATCTATTCTAATACTTGGTAACGAACAATAGAAGAGTATTGTTAGGATTTGTTATTTCTCTATGAGGTAGCTTTTTTCAAGGATTTCCTTATCTTTTTCTAGAGTTCTTTTTACCTTATGCTCTTCGTAATATTTATCGAGAATAAATTTATCCAAATAATTATCCAACTCTGTTCTTGCTCTTTTTGTCCCTTCGACATAGGTTTTAATCTTTGATTTTTCACAATCCTCTTTAATGATAGCCTCAATCGCCTCATCTCTTTCTTTGAGCATTCTCTTAAGCTTATTTATTTCAGATAAATTGCCATGAATTAAAACAAATAGAAAGAAAATAGTAAAAATTGCCGCAAAATTTACTTGATTCATGGGGTATGGGGAGTTGGGAGGGAACAGAACAATTACAAAAAATACCGCTATTCCCCACTTAATAAAATATTTTACTTCTCTAGACTTGAGGTCGTTTATTGCATTTCTTAGAAACTCCATATCTATAAAACAAACAAATAGTTAGGATAAAGTTCTAACCATAATTCTATCACAAAGCCTAACAAATAGTTTGAGGTTATTTCTGATTGAAGACTAGATAATCAATGCATGAAAGTAAATGCTAGAAAAATTAAAAGCATTGGTGAAAGAATTCGGAAAGCAAGAAAACAAAATGAGCTAACTCAGGAAAGAGTTGCCGAAATGGTTGGAGTTTCTGCAACTTACATAGGATTTATCGAGCAGGGACAAAGAATCCCTTCTATCAAAACTGCCGATAAATTAGCTAGAGTTTTGAATATTAAACTTTCTGACCTCTTCAAATAAATCCTCTAATCTGCATGATAAGATTTGCTAAGATTTTTTAACAGTTGAGCACCTACCTTAGCAACAAAATGAGTTTTCCTACTCGATAAAAGGGGTTAATAGTGACTTTTTTGCAATAAAATGCCAGAATTTGCCATGTTTTTGAGTTTTTCGGCACGATAAAGGAAGCTAAAGAGAGGTTTTTCGGCACGATAAAAGAGGCTATAGCGTAGTTTGTTGACTCGATAAAAAGGAAATTATATGGGGTTCTACCACACGATAAAGAGCTTTACCTTATTTTGCCTCTTGTGTTTGGGGATTTTTGGTTTCTATAATTCTATTAACTTCCTTTCTCCCCCATATAAAAACTAAATTTTAATAATTTTTTTGAGAGTTTTGGGCGTAGATAAAAGCTCCCGTTTGGACTACGCCCAATACGGGAGTTTTTATATGGAAAATGTAAAAAAAATTGATGAAATTTTAAGAGTTACTGTTAACAGTAACAAGTATACAAATAAAGATACTGTTAACAGTAATTCCAAGTTGGTTGACAAGCTATCAAATTTCATAAGGGAACAGAGCATAACCCCTGAAGGAATCGCATTGCTTCTCGCTGAACTCCTCAATGACAAAAGAAGCCTTCCCTATTATCTGCTTTTAGTAAAAGAGCATAACCCTTCGATTCTTCTTGATATCGCACACCAGACTAGGGAGAAAAATCAACTAGGATTGATTAAAACTAGAATGCCTATCTATTTTATTGGAGCATTAAAAAAAATTGGGTTCAAAACTAAATTTAGGTAATATGAAAAATCTTGTCGACAAAAATAAAACATTTCAGGTGCGTATAGATAGGGGTTGGCAAAAAATGCTTCAGGAGCTTAAGAAAACAACAGGAAGAAGTATTGGAGGGCTTGTAAACGATGCTATAACAAACACTTATGGCATTAAAAGTAATGGAAAACCTTATAGAATAAAATGAAACTAAGTAAACAAACAATAAGCGAGTTAAAAATCATTTTGGAAGAAGAGTTTGGTCTGTCAATGTCAGATATTGAGCTAGAAAACTTCGGTAATTCTTTGGTAGGATATTTTGATTTACTGTTCAGAAAATCCGAGTTCGGAAATCATCCAGCTAGCCTCATTGACAAGGCTAAAGTAAAGGAGGAGAATTAAATTCATGACAGTGAAAGCGGTGTATCTTGCGAGGGTTTCGACAAGAGAGCAAGCAGAAGAAGGATACTCTTTGCCTGCACAGGAAAAAATGTTAAAAGAATACGCAGATAAAAAAGCGTTCTACATCAGTAAAAAATTTTCAGTTCCAGAAAGTGCAAGTGGAAAATTAGAGAGAAAGTTATTCAATCAAATGACAGATTATGTCGCTGAATACAAAGATATAAAAATCATTTTATGTGAAAAGGTTGATAGAATTACTCGTAATTTCAGGGATGCAGTAAAACTTCAAGACTGGCTAGAGGAAGATGAAGAAAGACAAATACACTTTGTTAAGCAAAATCTTGTAATTCATAAAAATTCTAGGTCTAACGACCAGTTCATGTGGGATATGTTCTTAGTTCTTGCCAGGCAATACAGTAACAATCTATCAGAAGAAACAAAGAAAGGAATGAACGAAAAGGCATCTCAAGGTCACTACCCTGGCAATCACAAACGGGGATACAAGAGTATTGGAGATACAGGTCGTAAAACTTGGTTTATTGATGATGAGAAAACAGATGCAAGGTTTATAGAGATGGCATTCATTGCTTATAATACTGGCAACTACACCTTGCGGACACTTTCCAAAGAAATGTTATCTCAGGGATGGAAAATAAACGGAACAAAAATATCTACAAGCGAATTACATAAACTCTTAACAGACCCGTTTTATTGCGGTGAATTCATTTGGAAGGAAAAACTTTACAAAGATGCAAAACATCAACCTCTAATCTCTAAAGAGTTATTCTACAGCGTGCAAGAAAAATTACAGAGAAAAATTAAGGCTGGAAAATACAGAAAACACAGCTATTTATTTGGTGGGGGCTTGATGAGTTGCGACTCCTGTGGCAGGTCTGAGACTGCTGAAACACAAAAAGGTCATGTCTACTACCATTGTACGAAATTTGGTGGTAAATGCGACCAGAAAAAATATACAAGACAAGAAGATTTGGAAAAGCAAATTATTTATTCTCTCGATAATTTTAAGATTACAAATCCCAGATTGCTAGGTTGGGTTAGAAAAGCTCTCAAAGAAAGTCATAAAGACGAAAGTGAATATCACAACGATATTGTAAAAAATTTGACAGTAAAGCAAAGACAGTTGGAGAAAAGACTTGATGCTTTATATGATGACCGATTAGATGAAAAAATAACAAAAGAGTTCTATGAAAAAAAGCGTCTTCAATACCAACAGGAATTAGAAGATGTCTTGACCGCTCTGACAAAACATTCTAAAGCCAATATAAATTATCAAGAACTTGGAATGAATATTTTCGAACTTGCTCAAAAAGGTCGTCAAATCTATGAGGAATTAACATTAGGGAATGATAAGAGAGAATTGCTTAATTTTGTATTTTCGAACATTAAATTAAGAGATGGAAAGCTCATTCCTAGCTTCCATAATGGGTTTGATGTGGTAGCATCACGAGCAAAAGACGGAAATTGGCTGCGGGACATGGATTCGAACCATGGTAAACGGATCCAAAGTCCGTTGTCCTACCGTTAGACGATCCCGCAAAGTATTGTTTATCTTACCAAAAATACCTCACAGCTTCAAGGAAGCTTACGGGTTAGCAGGCAGAATAAAACTATTCTAGCTTTACTTGGTATAATGTAACCGGTTTAATTATTAAATATGGCATTAGTAGATGATGTAAAAATAAAAATTGTTGCCGGAAAAGGCGGCGACGGAGGCAATTCCAGACGAAGCGCATATGGAAGTATGAAAACTTATGCTGACGGCGGAAACGGTGGTTGTGGCGGAAATATATATTTTCAGGCTTCAAACAATGTATCCGATCTTTCCCAGTTCAGGTACCAAAAAGTTCTTAAAGCAGGTGACGCAGGCAAGGGAATGAATAAAAACATGGATGGAAAAAAAGGAGAGGATTTGGTAGTTTTGGTTCCTTTGGGGACGAAAATTATTAATGAGGAAACCAGCGAAGCTTTTGAGCTTGAAAAAATTGATGAACCTATAATTCTTGCAAAAGGCGGACGGGGCGGTAAAGGCACACATGATTATAAATATACATCCGGTGCAAACGTCTGCGAGGAAGGTAGACCCGGTGAAGAAAAAAAACTGCATTTAATACTGTCTTTAATTGCGCAAATCGGCCTTATCGGCCTTCCTAATGCCGGAAAAAGTTCTTTGCTTGCGACCTTAACGAATGCAAATCCCAAAATTGGGAGTTACCCTTTTACGACACTTGAACCGAATCTAGGAGCGTACGGCTCAATTATAATTGCTGATATTCCGGGACTTATTGAAGGAGCATCCGAGGGACGCGGACTTGGAACTACGTTTTTAAAACATGTAGAAAAAACAAAAGTTCTCTTTCACTGCATTGATGTAACAACAGCGGATGTTGAAGAAACATACAGGACTGTAAGGGATGAGTTTAATAATTATAATCGGGAGCTGCTTGATAAAGAGGAAATAATACTTTTGACAAAAACGGATCTTGCCGACGAAAAACAAATTAAAACTCAATCAAAAAAACTTGCCAAGTTCAAAAGAAAAATTATTCCTGTTTCAATTTATAACGAAAAGTCATTAAACGAATTGAAAAAAATAATTTCTTCTTTTTAATAAAACTTAATTACCTGAAAGGGTGTATAATGTTTCTGGTACATGTTTTTTTCAGATTCCCTCCTTATAACTTATAAAGGCAAATTATTGCTTACTACACGTGATTTAATTATTAACGACCATATCAGAAATGTTTGGGGATTTCTCGGCGAAGGAAAATTAAAAAAGAATTCAAAAAAAAACGTAGTTGCTCGAGAGATATCTGATGCAACAAAACTTACCTTAAGCGATATTGAAGTTGTTGAATTGGCGGATGAGACCGACAATAAAGTTCTTTATCATGCAAAATTAACAGATGATGATGTAAATTGCATTGTCCGCCGTTCCGGCGAGCGGCTGGAATTTTATGATATTAAAGAGCTTGACAATCTTACTTTGACACAGGCCACGAATTCGATAATTTCAAAAAATCGTCAAAAGCTCCAATCTTTGATTGGGGAGTAATCAACCTATAGTTTGCTATAGCAATAGTGTTATGTTATAATAATCTGGCAGTTGTATATGAGTACATCTGCTTTATTTGATTTAGTTTTAAAAGAGATAAAGATACCTCAATCTTCTATTTAGTATCTTCTTCCACAATAAACGACTTCATATTCAAGCAGAGGTATTTATATATAAAGTAAAGAATTATGAGAAATTTCAGATCCAATAATCGGGGTATTCAAAAACCCCAAAGAAAAGTTTCAAGAATTGACCCAAGGCTTTTTGTGAAAAAGGCGATGGGTCCAGTTCCTGCTGTCGTGGAAGAAACTACAGGTATAAAATTTGATGATTTTAATATTGATGAAAAATTAAAAAGAAATATTAAAGACCACGGATACGTATCTCCTACCCCAATTCAAGAAAAAGCCATCCCCCCAATACTTGAAGGAAAGGACCTAATTGGAATTGCAAATACCGGAACAGGCAAAACTGCAGCTTTTTTGGTTTCCCTTATAAATAAGTCGTATCTTGACCGAAACCAGAGGGTTTTGATAGTAGTTCCAACGAGAGAACTTGCAATACAAATTGCAGACGAGTTTAACCTTTTTGCAAAAGGTACAGGAATTGAAATTGTGCCGACAATTGGTGGAGCAAATATCAAACGTCAAACATATGCGCTAAGACATAGGCCTCATTTTGTTGTCGGAACTCCAGGAAGACTTAAGGATTTAATTAATAGACGCGAATTGAATTTAATGCTTTTTCAAAATGTTGTATTGGACGAAGTAGACAGAATGGTAGACATAGGGTTTATAAAAGATATTAAAATGATTGTTTCCCTGTTACCTAAAATTAGGCAGTCTTTATTTTTTTCAGCAACTGTTGACAATAAAACACAAGAAATTCTATCAAATTTTGTTACAAACCCTGTAACAGTTACCGCAAAACAGCAAGACACAGCAGAAAATATAGAGCAAGATGTTATCAAGACTGGCAACCGACAAAAAATTGATGTTTTACATGATCTTCTTATTAAACCCGAATTTAACAAAGTATTAATTTTTGGAAGAACGAAATGGGGAATGGAAAAACTCTCGAGAGCCTTGAATGAACGGGGCTTTAAAACAGCCTCAATTCACGGAAATAAAACACAAAATCAACGCCAGCGCGCGCTTCAGGGGTTCAAAGATAACGAGCTCCAAATACTTATTGCAACGGATGTTGCTTCACGTGGAATTGATATCGAAAATGTTACGCATGTTATAAACTACGATGCTCCGGAATCTTATGATGATTATATTCATAGAATCGGAAGAACAGGAAGAGCCGGAAAACGGGGAATGGCTTTGACCTTTATTTAACGTATGAACATTTTATTCATCAGCCGTAATTCGCCATATGAAAGTATAGGCGGAATAGAACGTTATATTTCCAACCTCATTGATTATTACAAAACAGAAACAAAATCGAAATTATATTTAATGCTTCCAACCGATGGCGAGAGTTATGTTAAATCCCTCGGGAAAGTTGTAATTTATTTTGAAAACAATATTTATTTGCCAAGGAGCAAGCAAAGTATCCAAAAAGAAGTTTCAAAAAAAGCGCCTATATTTTCCCAAAGAGTTACCGAAATAATAAAGAAGGACAAAATAGACATAATTTGTGCAGAAAACTTCCATACAGATCTTCCTCCGGTCTATAGTCTGCTTCTTAATATGGTAGCGATGTCTTTAAAAATTCCTCTTGTTTTGCAGCTTCATTCATTTGCGGTTACGGATCTTCAAACAGAACTAATTAACCAACTGAAATGGGACAAGATAAGCTGCGTAAGTAAAAGTGTCGCAGGGGATTGTTTCCAAAAAGGAATGGACATAAACTTTCTTTCAACTCATTATTTAGGAGTAAATACAAAACATTTCACGCCGGATTTAAAAAGCAAAAATAACCTAAGAGCTAAGCTAAAAATTCCTGCTGACAGCGTAATTATTCTCACGGCTACAAGAATAATTCGGGGAAAAAAGAATATACTTCAAGAAAAAGGAGTGATTAATTTAATTCAAGCCTTTTCCAGACTTTCCTTAAGATATCCAAATTTTAGGCTTCTACTTGCGATTGGAAAACCTCCGGAAAATTTAAGCGATGAATTTAATATTGCGTATGAAATGCTTCTTGGATACATTAAGCTTCACGGAGTTGAAAAACAAACTATTGTTAAGACCTTTAAGCTTGAGGATATGCCCGATGTTTATAAGGATTCGGATGTTTTCGTTTTGCCTTCTGA
>JAKAHW010000036.1 GCA_021825285.1 bacterium | reverse complement strand
AATCGGTCTTAAAACAGGCGGAAAAAACTAAAAACCTTTCAAAGCCACAACCCAAAACGCTTCAAAAACAAGAAAAGAGTAGAGAGGAATTGGTTGAAACTTATTTACTGTCTTTAATATTGCAGTCAAAAAATGTTCCCTTGGCGCTTGAAACAACTGACAAAATAATGGGAGAGACAGAATTTAGCCTTCCTGTGGCCGGCAAGATATTTAAATTATTAAAAGAGTCAACTCTGCCAATTGATAATTTTGCAAAAACCCTTCCATCAGAACTGGTTGAATTTTTTGATTTTTGCTTCCTTTCACCGCTTTCCGAATTCCCAAGTGAGGAAATGTTTATTCACGAAGTTGAAAAAACGGCAAAAATGGCCAAACTTCTTTCGGTTAAAAAAGAGTTAAAGGAATTGGAAGAAAAAATAAGAGAATTGGAGAAAGAGGGCAAGGAAAAAGAGACCGAAATCCTCCGCGAAAGATTCGCAAACCTGTCTCATGGACTTCGATTGCTTGATTAGCCTTGAAAATTAGAGTAAAATACAAAGACCTATGAAGGGATCCAATTTAGTGGAAAAAAACCACCGTCTCGAAGAGCTTCTTGCCATGGCTAAAAAAAGAGGCTATATCTCTCAAGAAGAGATTTTAAACGTGTTCCAAAAACCTGAGGATCACATTATGGAACTAGATTATCTCTACGACCAGCTCCTCAAGAAAAATATTGATATTTTCGAAACTGTTGAAGAAGAAAAAGAATCTCAAAGATCAATTGAGGATCTTGAAAAGGAACTCGAAGCATTAAATATTATTCAGGGCGGAGCAGTAACTGACCCGGTCCGAATGTATCTTAAAGAAATTGGAAGAATTCCCCTTCTTACCTTTGAAGAGGAAGTCAAACTCGCAAAAAGAATTGAAAAAGGTGATGAGGAAGGAAGAAAAAAACTTGTTGAATCCAATCTTCGCCTTGTTGTTTCTATTGCCAAAAAATATGTTGGACGCGGAATGACGCTTCTTGACTTAATTCAGGAAGGGAACCAAGGACTTATCCGTGCCGTTGAAAAATACGATTGGAAAAAAGGGTTTAAATTCTCAACTTATGCAACTTGGTGGATAAGACAGGCTATAACACGCGCAATCGCAGACCAAGCAAGAACTATCAGGATTCCTGTTCATATGGTTGAAAATATAAACCGGTTTATGAGAGTCCAACGAAAGCTCATGCAAGAGCTGGGACGTCAACCAACTCCAGAGGAAATTTCCGAAGTTTTGGAAATTGAACCTGAAAAAGCCCGCGAAATTATCAAAATCTCACAACAACCGGCATCACTTGATACTCCGGTAGGAGACGAAGAGGATTCCTATTTAGGAGATTTTATCTATGATATAACCGCACCAACGCTTTTTGATACGGCTTCACGCGGCCTTCTTAAAGAACAGCTTGGCCAAGTCCTGGGTACGCTTTCCGACCGAGAAAGAAGAGTCCTTGAGGAAAGATTTGGACTCCGTGACGGAAAACCAAAGACACTTGAAGAGGTAGGACGCATGTTTGCAGTCACACGTGAACGTATCAGACAAATCGAAGCCAAGGCATTAAGAAAACTTCGCCACCCAAGCCGCGGGAATAAACTCCGCGACTACTTGGAATAAAAATTATTGTTGCTTAAGCTTTCCAAAGTGCTATAATTTTTTCCTAATCCTAAAAATATATGTCGAAAGAAAGAATAGTTTCTGTGGGTGGAGGTACAGGTACCCCAATAACAAACGACGCTCTGCATTATGCTGGAGTACCCTGGATAGAGTCTGTTGTAGCTCCTTTTGATAACGGAGGAGCAACAGGAAGAAGAAGACTTGATTCTTTCGGAAAAGAAATTGCATACAGTGATGGTATGAGAACTCTTTTTTCTCTTGTTCACCCAAATGAAAGAGATTCAAAAGAATATCAAACTTTATTTAAAATTTTTAACAGCAGGCAAAACGGAAAAGTTTTAGGACAAGCTATAATTAATCACTTTTTTGATCCGGAATCAGGATTCTCGGCAACCGAAAACCAGCTAAGAGACCTGGGACTAAACCTTAGGGGACACGTTTATCCATCATCCACCGAATCTTCTAATATTTCTTTTGTTACACAAAGCGGTGGCGTTTATTTAGGAGAAAACGAGCTGGACAATTTAAGAATGCAGGATGATATGGTGGTTCACATGGTCCTGGATCCTTCTGTAAGCGCCTTTACGCCTGCTGCTGAAGCAATAAAAAAGGCAGAAATTATTTACCTTGCTTTTGGAAGTCTCCATGGCTCGGTCTTTCCAAACTTTTTGCCTGAAGGAATGAGAAAAGCCGTAGCTGAATCTCAGGCCCAAATAATCCTAACGACAAATCTTCTCAGCACCAGAAACGAAACTCATAATTTTACACCTATTGACTACGTCCAAGTTGCAACAAAATATATCGGCAGGAAACCTAATGCTCTTATTGTTCCTGAAGAAACGAGAGAATTTTTTGAACGGGAAAATCCAGAAGTAGCAGACTCCTACCGAAGAGACGGGTCGTTTTTCCTTGGGTGGGAACAAACTAAATTAAACGAAGCAAGCGATCAGGGAGTTAAAATTGTTACTCATAGAGCTACAAAGCTTGTTACCGTTGAAAGCGGAAGGAAAATTGTAAGACACGATCCTCAAAAACTTTCGGATGCTTTGGGAACCTTGCTTTCTGCCTAACGCTTACCAAATGCTTACGCCGATTAGGCTGGATTTCTTTTTTCCCAAATGATAAAATTACATTCGGTTTGAAAAACATTCCCCTGTAGCTCTCCGCCAGCTGGCGGAGGTAGAGCAGGAAAAATGCATATGTTTTATGTTTATGCTATATATAATCGTAAACATAACAGAATTTACATTGGACAAACAGAAAATTTAGAGGAGAGAATTAGATTACACGAAAAAAAACTTTTTAAAAATAGCTATACGGCGAGATTCGACGGTAAATGGGAAATCATTTACAAAGAAAGCTTAATAACTCGTCAGGAAGCATTAAAAAGAGAAAAGCAATTAAAAAGTTTTCGAGGAAGAGAATTTGTTAAAAAATATATTCCCCTGTAGCTCAATGGTAGAGCAGGAAGCTGTTAACTTCAAGGTTCGAGGTTCGAATCCTCGCGGGGGAGCACTTCGGTTCGCTTTGCTTCACTCAGTGCAAGCAGAGAGAAACGAAGATTTCGTGAGGATGAGAAGTTCACCCTGAGCGAATGAAATGAGTCGAACGGGAATCCTCGCGGGGGAGCTTAATCTAACCAAAGTATGGATAACAAGTCAACAAAACAACTTGAGCAATCTGTTCCAATCGCCCCAGAGACAGAAAAGCCAGCTCCAAAAGAATTTAGTGATGGTTTTAAACGTTTTATTAGAGCAGCTGATCCTAAGAACGATCCAGTAGTGATGATATTAAAATGTCATCTACTAGCAGAATTCCATATGGATAAACTTCTCGTTGCTTCGTTACCAAGAGGAGACGTGTTAGTGGATGATGACAGAAATCAGCTTTCATTTTCAAACAAGTTGCTAATAGTAGAGTCTTTGAATATTTTGGGGAGACAAGTTGTTGATTCTTTGCGAAAGCTCAATACTCTAAGAAATAACTGCAGCCATGAACAAGATTACGAGATAGTAGAGGGTGATATAGATAAGATTGGTCGCCCCTTTGGAACAACATATTTAAAAAGGAAAAAAGAAACTTCAGAGAAAAAAGACCTCCTCTTCAATACTTTGATGATGATTATTGCTCAGTTGGACTTTGAGGTAGATAACTTTGTTCAATCCAGGATTGGAGTATAAATTATTAGTCAGATTAATCCTAAGAATACTGAGTACTATTGTAGTCTTCTCTCGAAAGCCTTAAAATCTCCTTGAAATGTCATATAACAGCAGGCCTGCTACCTTAAGAGAAGTTCTTCAGTTTTTTGTAGAAGAAATCGACGGAATGGGAATACATAATGATCCTATAAGGAATTTGGGTCTCCCGGGATGCTGGGAAAAATGCAATGATTGGACGCTTTGTGAGTTAACTGAACCTGAATTTATGCATTTGTTAATTCCGGACGGCACTAATATGCTTATTAAAGAAAAAGGTCTTTCTTCTATGGAGGCTTCCAGTAAAGATACTACAATAAAATATCTAAATAGATTGAACAGAAATCAAAAAATTTCTCCTTTGATCTTGAGAAGCTACATCCTAACAAATGAGAGAAAAGATTCATCATTTAGTATTGAGGATGGATCACACCGCGCAATAGCAGCAAAGATCTATTTTGAAAACCATAAATATATACCTGTTAAAGCCTACATTAGAGGCAATAAATAACAAAATAGCTAGCATTATCCTGAAGGGACGATTTAAGCCTTTTGATATAATGCTTTTACGGATAAGGTCGAGATTGTCAAAAACATCATTAATTCTAACCTATTTATAACCTTGGCAACTTCTGCAAACAATATTCCGTGGAGCTGTCCTTTGTTTTTCGCTTCCGATAAAGATTTAAACCTCTATTTTACTTCCTATAATGATTCTCTTCACGTTAAAAATATTCAGCAAAATCCAAATGTTGCAGTTTCAATTTTTGATTCACGTGCAATACCTGGAACAGGAACTACTCAGGCAGTATATGTAAGCGGAACTTGCAAAAGAGTGGAGGTAGAGAATTTGCCTTCTGCAATTGAGGTTGTTTATAGTAAACGCTTCCCGAGCCAGAAGGAAAGAGCAACAAAAGATTTGAGCGTGGAGCATTTTTCCCTTCCTGATTCTGTGGGAAGAACAGACCATATATATAAAATTGAAACAAAGAAGTTCTATATTCTTGATAAGACAGCAGGAAAAGACCTTAGAGTTGAGGTTAAAATAAAATAGTATGGAAGTTTCAATTTTCTTAGCTCGGTTTTGGGGAAGTTTGTTCATAATTCTCGGACTAAGCACTATCCTAGGGAAATTTTTAGGTAGAGTTATTCAATATACCGACGATAAGACAATTACAATATCCACAGGTTATATTACGTTTCTATTGGGTCTTGCTACTGTTGTTGCTCATAGCCTTTGGGTGGCGGACTGGAGAGTGACTATTACGCTACTTGGTTGGATTACTTTATTTAAAGGAATCGAAAAAATTGCCTTTCCGGATAGAATAAATAAAGCGGCACAAAAATTTAAAGGCCAACAAACAATATGGGGCTTTGTTATCTTCCTCATCGGTGCTTGGTTTTTCTGGATGAGTTTTCAATAAAACTTTACATCTGGTATACTTTTAATGTGAAACTCATCAACGTTTTCATTATTCTGGTATTTCTCGCTGTTGTAGCAGCTGGCTCCTATTGGTTTTTACAAAAACATAATCCTGCAGAAGAAAATTCTTTACCATCTGCTGTCCCTACTCAAACAACCCAAAAAACTATCTCTCCAACTCCATTTCCTGATACCAAATCTGCGATTCAAGCTTTCTTGGCTAACAAATATAAAAAGCCAATCTCTGAAGTGAAAATTACTGTTGCAAAAGAGGTGTCGGGATTCGCTTCAGGGAGTGTCTTATTTGGTCAAGGCGGGACTGGTGAAGGAGGAATGTGGTTGGCTGTTCTTGGCAATGGATGGAATGTGGTTTGGGATGGAAACGGTAATGTTAACTGCAATAAAATGCGACAACAATATGGTTTTCCAGATACAATACTTAAGCCGAACTTCTGTAATTAATCCCTTGTCGGAATATCTGTTAAAATAACCCCATGGCAGACAAAGATATTTCAAGCGGTGTCGTCCACAAGGTTCCAGCGGATTTACGGGAAGCTTTAATTTCTGACCCGAAAGCGTTCGCCGTTTGGGAGGATCTTACTCCGCTTGCTCGCAACGAGTGGATATGCTGGGTTACCTTCGTCAAGAAAGACCAAACGAGGAAGGATCATCTTAAAAGGACAGTCAGCGAACTCAAGGAAGGCATGCGTCGGCCGTGTTGTTGGCTGGGCTGTATCCACCGCACCGATAAGCCGATAAGCCCTTCTGTACAATATATGCTCAGTAAAAAAAGCAGAAACATTCACAGTACAGACTCAAAATGATGTAGAAGTTTCTGACGTCACATTAATATTAAAAACTAAAAAATAATTAGCATGTTAAGTTTTAAATGGGCAAAAAGAAGTGTGGTTGGGGCGGTTGTTATGGAAAGTTCACAAACCTACCTTAATAACAGCCTAATAGAGCTGTTGCTACATTGAAAATGGGTCAGGATTTGATCCTATGAGGCGGAGTATGAATATAAAATTTAAAAGCGATAAATACAAAAGGGTTCGAGGCGGATATTCAAGGCTTTTAGATATTCAATGCGCTAATTGCACAAAACATTTATTCTTCTATCAAAAAGATGGTCCCGGAATCTTAAAAAGAATGTATTTGGATAGAATTTTTGAATCAAATCTATATTCTGGTTTGGAAAAAAAATCTTTAAAAGATATTCCACAATTTATATGTCCGTATTGTAGTGAGCTGCTTGGTATCCCTTATATTTATAAAAAGGAGCAAAGATTGGTGCTCAGACCTCTGGTTGGTGGGATAATAAAGAAAATTGTCAGATCAAGTAAATAAACACATCTAATTTGAGCCTCAACTTCTGGACATATAATTCCCTCCGTATCGCTAACATTTATATTTTTTCATTGAAAACCCCAAAAGATTAACTAAAAATTGTTTTATTTCCCAAAATTACCCTATAGTTTGATTAATTGCCTCTTTTTTGCTATAATTTATGCTTCTATTTATGAAGAAGCAAAAAACGAGGCTACTTATAGTATCAAGGAAAGAACCTTTTTATTTGGTCCGAGCAATTAACAGGCAAAAATACGATATCTATGTTTTGGGGGTAGGTAATCAGAGAGTTGCTTTGTCCCGTTATTGCAGTGGATTTACTTCATGTAAAGAAGAGGATTTAGTAAATCCCAAAGCAAAAATAAAAAGAGGGATCAATAACGCCTGTAAGGAGTGGGGGATTGATTTTATAATTCCGCTTGATTCTGTTTCTACATTTTGTGTTGCAAAATTAATAGACAGCATAGAAACTCCTATTTTCCCATCAGTTAAGCTTAATAAACTTCTCCTTCTTAACAATAAGTGGAAATTCTCAAAGCTTTTGAAGAAATCCAAAATTTCCCATCCTAAAACCTTATTAATAAAATCTGCAAGGGAATTTGAAAGAATTAAGATGGCAAAACCGTTTATTTTAAAACCTGTTTCGATGGACGGAGGAGTAGGTGTTGTCAAAATTACTTCTGAAAAAGATCTTTTTGAATACAAAAAATTGAATTTTCCATATCCTTTAATTGCACAGGAATTTATACAGGGAACAGATATTGATTTGAGCCTGTTTGCTAAAGAGGGAAAGATTATCGCTTGGACTGCGCAAAAATGGGACGCAAAAGGAATCCTTAAATTTATCCGAAACAATAAAATGGCTCAGATTGGAAAAAGTATCGTTAGGCAGATCAATTACACAGGAGCTGCTCACTTTGACATGAGAATGGACAAAAAAACAGGCAAAATTTATGTTATCGAATGCAACCCGAGACTTTGGGGAAGTATTAATGCCTCTATACTTTCGGGAATAGATTTTGTTCAAATTGGGCTGGAAGGCACAGGAAGGATAAGTATAGGAAATCAAAAAAATCTTTCCTATGAATTACCAAGCCTAATTGTTAAAAAATCCCTAACAAATCCTTTTTATTTATTTGAAGCTTCCCACGTATCACAAAAAGACTTTTTGCTTATTGTTAGAGATCCTCTTCCTTATACAATTATCGCTTTTGAAGTATTATTTAATACCGGATTGAAAAAAAGTATTTTGCTTGGCCAGAAGTTAAGCTTCGCGTTTGCCTCTTCTTTAAATTTCCTTCGTCTTACTTCAAGTTACCAAAACTAATTTCTTTGAAAAATAGGCTTGGATATTTTTTATTGGTAAGCGTATAATACCTGTATGGCAAAAAGAGCAACAGGAGTTGGGAAAAAAGAAAGGACTCATTCCCACAAAACAAAAAAAAGGCTTGCAATAAAGCATGCAATGCTTGCGGCAAGAAAAAAACGCAAGTAAATTTAGTTCTTACAGTTTTCTTCATTATTCCAGACCTCAATTTTTCATTTCTCCTCTCATGTAATAGTTTATCTGACTTTTCTGATGAGGATAAGAAATGGTACCAGCAACACCTTGAGGACAAAACCTACAACTCTGCCGAAGAAGTGATGGAAACTCTTGGGATAAATAGACAAGCAGGGAAAATGATGTAAAGAACTTGGCAGCAAGAGCGGAAGATAAAGCAAAAATATTTAACGCCTGAAAATGTAAAAAAGGGTAATTAAAAAAGACACCCCTACTATAAGAGGAAGTAGGGTAAGTCTACCGAAAAGAGAGTTTTCGTCTCTTATTGTCGGGAATGTTAAGAATTTGTCTTGCTTAAATAATACTCTCATCGTCCAGGATGGGGCATAGGTCAAAACCCCCATCAAGAGTCCTGTCCTAAATCTTCTCCCTGAGGAGTAAACTAAAAAATCTGTATTTAAGGTAACTTTCCCTTGTGCCTTAATTCTTTGAGACAAATCAACATCTTCGCCAAGCTTTAAATCCGTTCTAAAACCGCCGATTGCTTCAAAAGCATCTTTTTTGACAGACATGTTTGACCCAAGTAAATTCCAGCCATGAGATAAAATTTTATCAATTACCCAAAAGGCTGTCGATAAATACCTAGATGCAGACCTTGCGGTTACGGGCCCGGAATAAAGCCTATTTAAGCCTCCAAAAGCTACTGTGCCTTTATTCTCGTATCCTGCCAACATTGTCTCGACCCAA
>JAKAHW010000035.1 GCA_021825285.1 bacterium | reverse complement strand
AAGATACATGGCAATTGCGGCAACAACCGTTTTTCCCGAACCTACATCTCCTTCAAGAAGCCTGTTCATCGGTATAGTTTTCCCCAAATCCGAAATTATTTCGTCAAGTGCCTGTCTTTGTGCTCCTGTTAGCTCAAAAGGTAGTCCTTCCCAAAAGCTTTCTATGCTTTTTTTGTGAGGCTCAAATTCAAATGGCAAAGTCGTCTTTTCTTCTTCCCAGGCTATTTTTCTCACCTTACTTCTGAGTTGAGCTGTTAGTAATTCGTCAAATGCCAGTCTCTCACGTGCCTCATCTGCCTGACTCAAAGTGTCCGGGAAGTGGATAGAATGGATTGCGGTATCCAAATCCATTAGCTTTTCTTTATTTTTAATTTCTGAAGGTAAATAGTCGTCAAGCTTTATCTCTTTTAAAACACCCTTTATTCTGTTTCTTATCCATTTTGAGGAAAGTCCGTGAGTTTCAGGATAAACGGGAACCAAGCGTTTTGTATGGGTTGTTTCGTCGTCTTCCGAAGACAAAACCTCGTATTCTTTGACAATTATCCCTTTTTTTGATCCGAATTTATCTACTCTACCTGAAACACTCAACAAACTCCCCTTTTTAATTGTTTTTAAAATGTAAATTTGATTAAAAAATGTGCAGTCAATATCTCCCGTTCCGTCATTTATCGTTACTTTTTGAATTGAAATTCTTCCCCGGGTTGGAATATATTTCGTTGCGACAACTGTTCCCTGGACACTTAAAGTTTCCCCCGGTTGGGCAAGGTTAATGTCGGAGACAACCGAATTGTCCTCGTATCTGAACGGAACATGAAACAATAAATCGCCAATTGTAAAAATTTGAAGTCTTTCAAGTTTCCTCGACTGTATTTTAAAGGCAAATCCCGCTTGCCTTATTGGGGTGTTTAAATCCATAAAAATTTTAACGGAGAATTAAAGGCAGAATCCCGCTTGCAATAAGCGCCAAAGATGAAACGACAATTATAATTTTCCAAATCCACTTTTTGCGTCGTATAAAATCCATATATATTAGTTATTAGTGAATAGTAATTAGTGATTAGTCGGTAACTACTTAGTTTATTTTAACACAAATTATCGAACCTTGATTCGAACGTAATTACGTTTGCCGGCTTTTACTACTGCGCTGTCTTCCGGAATTATCACATGTCCCGGATTTGTTATTGTTTCCGAATTAAATTGAACGCCACCCTGCTCCACTAGCCTTTTTGCTTCAGATTTACTCGTTGATAAACCTGCTTTAACCAAAAATTCCGAAATTTCTATGCTATCGTTTTTGTCCATTTCAAAAGTTGGGATATTCTCAGGCAGTTCGCCTTTTTGGACTGTCTGCTCAAAGCTTCTTTGCGCTTCAGCAGCTTCATCTTGGGAATTAAGCTCACGGACAATCTCATATGCCAGACGCTTTTTAAGTTCAATAGGATTTGTGCCGGATTCAAGCTCTTGTTTTACTTTTTCAACTTCTTCCATAGGTATAGCTGTTGCTAAAGTGAAATATTCTACAATTAGATCGTCTTTTATAGACATTATTTTTCCATACATATTGCTTGAATCGTCATTTAGCCAAATAGCATTTCCCCAGGATTTGCTCATTTTCCTTCCGTCGGTTCCTGTCAAAAATTCGGTTGTTATGACAAATGATTCTTTATTTCTTAAATCTTTTTGCAAAGTTCGTCCTGCCTGCATATTGAAGGTTTGGTCTGTTCCCCCAATTTGAACGTCTGTATCCAAATGATAAGAATCATAACCTTGCATTACAGGGTAAAGTCCTTCGTAAAGTCCGACTTTTTTGCCCTCCATGAGCCTTTTTCTTATAAGCTCCCGGCTTGCAAAATCACCAAATGAAAAAGATTGAGTAAGTTTTACAATTTCAGTAAAGGTCAATTTTGATAGCCATTCGCTGTTAAACCTGACCTCAATTTTTGAAAAATCCAAAACTTTTTGCGCCTGCTCTTTATAGGTTTGAAAGTTTTCTTTTATTTCTTCAGCGGTAAGCATAGGACGCTCCGTGTCTTTGTCTGAAGTATCTCCGATTAAAGCGGTAAAATCCCCAATTAAAAAGGTAACATGATGCCCAAGATCTGCAAATTTTTGAAGCTTTCGGAGCGATACCGCGTGACCCAAGTGTATTTTTGTTGCTGTCGGATCGATCCCAAGATATACGTTAAGTTTTTTATCGGTTCGTAAAACTTTCTCGAGTGCCTCTTTGTTCGGAATAACGTTTGCAACGCCTCTCGTTAAGATTTCAGAAATCTTGTCCATAAGGTCATTATACTTATAATTACTTATGTCTTCAATAGAATTTTTGCCTTTGGTGACTCATTTGTTATAATAATTGCATGCCTTATTACGGAAGGTCGAAGGAAAACTATTCCAGACGCCGAACACTCAGAAATTCATCAAGTCTTCGAAAGATAATAATGCTTAACCGCTTAGTTCGCTTCGCATTTTTTGGGCTAATTGGTTTGGTAGTTCTGTTTTTAGTTTATTTCGTTTGGATAAGCCGTGATTTACCAACTCCGGGAAAACTAGCAAATTCGGATATCAAAGATTCAACAAAAATATTAGATAAAAATGGTATTGTTTTATATTCAATTTATAAAGACGTCAACAGGCTTTATATTCCCCTAAATGAAGTACCAAAAATCTTAAAGCAGGCAACTGTTTCGACCGAAGACCAGGATTTCTATACTAATAATGGATTTTCTGTCCGCGGATATCTACGTGTTGTTAAAGACATTCTTCTTTACCGCCAGGTTACAGGAGGATCAGGAATTACGCAGCAACTTGTCAAAAACGTATTGCTTTCTCCAGAAAGAAGCGTGACGAGAAAGATTAAAGAATTAATTCTATCAATTCAGGTTGACCAAAGATTTTCAAAAGACCAGATTCTTGAAATGTATTTGAATAATGTTCCGTATGGAGGAACAGCTGTTGGAGTTGAGGCCGCAAGTAATCTTTATTTTGGAAAACATGTTAAAGAATTGAATCTTGCTCAAAGCGCGTTTCTTGCCGGGCTTCCCCAATCGCCTACTTATTATTCCCCTTTTTCGGGAAAAGATAAGGCTTATGTAGCGCGTAGCAAGCAGGTTTTAAAAAGACTCAATGAAGACCATGTGATCTCAAAAAAACAAGCGGACGATGCTTTGAAAGAAGTCCAAAATTTCAAGTTCACTCAAAAGCAAGGAAACCTCAAGGCTCCTCATTTTGTTCAATTTATTCGTGAAGAACTTGTAAAAATGTTTGGGGAAACATACGTTGAAAACGGTAATTTAACCGTTCAGACGACTCTGGATTATGAAACCCAAAAACAAGCGGAGGATATCGTAAATGACGAGATAGACAAACTCAAAGGATATAACGTTGGAAACGGAGCGGCAATAATTCTGGATCCAAAAACAGGTGGAATTTTATCAATGGTTGGAAGCAAAAATTATTTTGATATGGAGCATGAAGTCAACTTTAATGCTTCGGTAGCTTTGCGACAACCGGGTTCCAGCCTTAAGCCGGTTATGTATGCAACTGCTTTTGAAAAAGGCTATACACCGGCAAGCCTTCTTATGGATTTGCAGACGGAATTTCAGACAGGAGATCCGACTCATCCCACCTATACACCCGTAAATTATGACGGTAAATACCGCGGACCCGTTCAAGTCAGGTTTGCTTTGGGTAGCTCTTTGAATATTCCTGCCGTTAAGATGCTTGCAAAGGTGGGGATAAAGCCTGTCATGCAAAAAGCGTTTGATATGGGAATTGAGAATTGGAATCCTACACCTGACAACATGAAAAACGTAGGATTGTCACTTGTTCTCGGAGGACGCGAAGCAAGTCTTCTGCAAATAACGTCCGCATATTCTGTTTTTGCCAATCAGGGAGCAAGACAAGAGCCATACGGCATTGTTGAGGTTAAAGATGGTAAAGGAAAGAGTCTTTATAAGCATAAAGATTCAAATGGAGTTAAGGCTTTATCAAAAGAAGTCGCATTTCTTATTTCCCACATACTTTTGGATGACAATGCCCGGGAACTGGCTTTTGGACGTTACTCTCTTTTGAACATTCCCGGAAAAACTGTTGCAGTCAAAACAGGAACCACAGATAGCAAGCGCGACAACTGGGCAATTGGATATACGCCTTCTTACGTTGTGGGAGTCTGGGTGGGAAATAACGATAATGCTCCAATGAACCCGAGGATTGCTTCAGGTATAACAGGCGCAACACCTATTTGGAACAAGATTATGCAAGCCGTTTTGAAAGGAAAAAGCAATGAAGCCTTTAATGTTCCTGATGGGGTGATTCCTATGGAAGTGGATTCGGTTTTGGGAGGTTTACCTGTTGATGGTCAACCAAAGCGAACGGAATATTTTATGAAAGGAACAGAACCAAGCACAATTTCCCCGGTTTATAAGAATGTAAAAATCTCGAAACACCAAGACGGGAAGCTTGCGAATTCAGATGAAATTTCACGCGGAGATTACGATGTCAAACAATACATGGTCTTTGAAGAATCGGATCCGGTTTCAACCGACGGGAAAAATAGGTGGCAAGATGCAATAAATGCCTGGATTGAAAAAGAGCATAAAGATGATTCGAAATACCATCCGCCGAAAGATACATCCGATTACAAATATGGGGAAGATAAAAAAGATGAACCATCTCCGACGCCAACTACGGCAAGTTCGCCTACGCCAACTTTAATCCTTCCTACCCTAACACCCTAATATGGAAAAAGAAATTGTGATACCGCTTGGGGAAAACAAGAATCTTCGCGGAATTTTAAGAGGGAAAACTACTTCACCTTTAATTATTTTTGTCCATGGTTTTACCGGACACAAAAATGAACATCAGTTTTTTAACGCTGCAAGATTTTTCGAAAAAAAGGGATTCTCAAGTTTCAGATTTGATTTGTACAGCTGGCGGAAAGATGCTAGAAAACTTGAAGAGTGTACATTGTCATTGCACGGGAAAGATCTTGATAGTGTTATAGATTATTTTCGTAAAGAAGGAATTAAAAAGCTTTTTGTTGTTGGACATAGTTTTGGTGGTGTTACTGTTTTATTATCAAGGAAAAAGAATTTTGATGTTGCTGTCCTTTGGGATTCAACAGGTGATGCAGATGTTCATATTAACGCAAAATTTATTCCGCAATTAAATAGATATTATTTTGATGAGTGGGCTTATGGATTTACAATAGGTAAGGATTTTTATGAAGAAAACAATAACAAATTAAAACCATCGAAGCTTATTAAAAAAATTGATGTTCCAATAAAAATTATTACAGCAGGAGCAGGAGAATTAGCAGTTGACAATAAAAAGCTGTTTGAAAACGCGAACAAACCAAAAGAATTTGCCATAATTCCAAACGCAACTCATTGTTTTGATGAAGACGGAACAGAAGAAAAACTTTTTGAAGAGACATTTGACTGGCTTAAAAAATTCCTTTAAAGCGTTCTTTATGAATTGTTTTATTCTAATGTTCGTACGAACGTTTGAACAAATTCCCCGCGTTTTGAAAGCTTATGTTTTATACTTTTCTCTGAACTTTTCTTCATAATCAGTCCTGCTATCGTTAATTTCCTCAAATAGAAGCTTGCAAGTTTTATGTCGATTTTTAACTCAGTAGCAATTTGAGAAACCGAAAGTTCAGGATTTTCGTTTAAAAGATCTAACATTTCAATTCTTCTGTGATTTGCAAAACTTTTAATAATTTGTTCAATCGCCCTTTTCTTCAGCATAACTTATATATTATCATGTCGTTCGTATGTTCGTACGAATGTACGATAAGATTTATAAAGGACAACTTAAGATTTTATATTTTTCAGAAGGAAGTTGATTGTTGCTTTGTCTGCTTTTTCTGCGTCATCTTTTCTATCGTGAAATCCATGTTCCGAATCTTCAATAGTTATGAGTGCTCCGTTTTTTACCATTTTTGAATATTTGACAGAGTCATTATATGGTACGTATGTGTCCTTGCTTCCATGAACGAAAAGAATTGGAGTATTTATTTCAAGAAGTTTTTCCCATGGTTTGAGAGTATTAACTTCTTCCATAAGCCTAAATCCTACTTTAAAGTTACTGCTTCCGATTTCGGTAAAGCCGAATTCTTCGGCTCTGTCATAAGCAGGTTTTCCCCAATATTTTTTACCCCATTCAGTTTCGGTATTTATCTTTGAACCGTAATCAATTAAAGCATTCCATAAAACTAGGGCTGAAACCAAATTTTTGTGTTTGGATAAAAATAAGCAAGTAGCTCCTCCTGCGAAGCTTGCCGAAACCATTCCGAATTTTGAGAACCCTCTACTCTTTAAATAACTAAACGCCGCCTCAATATCTTTTTCTTCGCCTTCTATTGTCATGTCTTTCGAATTTCCCTCACTTTCTCCATGCCCTCTAAAATCAAACCTAAAAACTGCAAAACCATTAGAGGACAAATCTTTAGCCAGTTTGGTAAATATTCCGTCTTCTTCTTTATCTACCGTTATTCCATGACAAAGCACTATACATGTTTTCGTTTTCTGTGAAGGTAGGGTTAGGATACCGCAAAGCTTAATCTCTTCCGTGTTTTTAAAATAAATTTTATCTTCCATTATGCTAGTTCTGCGTGGAGGTGTTGTTTAAGGGCAGAGATTATTTTTTCTCTTGCCGTTGAAATTTCTTCATTGGTTAAATTTTTTTCGGGATCTTGATATGTAATTCTGAATGTTTTTTTGTCCTTGTAAACATCCAAAAGGGCAACATCAATAACGAGTTCGTTTGCGTTTTTTATAGTTTCAATAATTCTTTCATAGTTCACTTCGGGATTTACAATAATCCTTAAATCTTCAATTGCTGTAGGGAATTTTGGAATAGGTTTATAAATTTTATGAAGACTTGCGTGCTTCAAAATTGTCGCAAAACTGAATTCAAAATCCGCGATTTCCTCGTCCAATATTTCAATTTCTCCAAGCAAGTCCTTTCCCAAAAAAACATCGGCCCCTACTCCACCCCTATCCCGTTTTTTGAAAGAAAAGTTATTTACCCCAAGGTCTAAAAGTAATTGTTCAACTATTCCTTTTACATCAAAAAAAGAAATATTTTGGTTTTTGATTACACCTGCTACCATCATTGACTCATTTGGCAGGTCATTTTTTCGTTTTTCATAAACGTTTGCGATTTCAAATATTTTTATTTTGTCGTGTTGCGCATTTTCATGTAATACTTCAAGCAAGCTTGGAATTAAAGTCTTTCGAAGATAAACTTTATCTTCCGATAAAGGATTTTGAATAGTTACGGCATCTTCAAGCGGGCCTTCAAAAAGGTCTGCAGAAACCATGGAGTAAGTATAAACTTCAGTAAACCCCCAATATTTAAGCGCAGTTTTGACTTTTTTCTCCCAGAAAAATGGATTATGCGAAAAATTTGCAGGAACAATATTTGTAATTGGCGGAAGGACATTTGGGAGTTTGTGGTATCCGTAAATTCTTGCCACTTCCTCTACAATATCTTCTTCGATTTCAATATCGTTTACTCTTATTGACGGAATTTTGACTGTTAATTCATCACCGGAATTTTTAGTTTCAAACCCAAGTTTTGACAATATATCAATGGATTCCTTAATCGGAATTTCTACTCCTATTACTTTATTTATTTTTTCATTGTTTACTTTTACCTCTTTTGCTTTTGCTTTATTTGGATAAATATCAAGAGGCGTTGATAGAAGTTTTGCATCTGCCCATTTTTGGTAAAGCTCAATGCCGCGCAGGAACGCTTTATAAGTAAGTTCGGGATCTACTCCCTTTTCATTAATAACTGCTGCCTCAGTCCTAATTCCAAGCTCCATGGAAGTTTTTCTTATGTGGTTCGGCTCATTATTATCGAGGAAATAAACAATTTTTTTTGTCTTGTCGGTTACTACGCTATTTTTTGTTCCCATAACTCCAAGTAAGTCTTCGATTTCACCATTTTCATTATCGGCAACTATATCTTTTCCTGAAAGTTTGTGGGTTTTTCCATCTAGGGTTTCAATTTTTTCTCCAGGTTTTGATTCCCGGATAATAAGCTTTTTGGTTTTCAGCCTATCATAGTCAAAAACATGAGCTGGATGCCCGGTTTCACGCATCACGTAATTCGTTATATCAATTAAATTGTTAAGACTTCTAATATCCGAGGATTCCAGTCGGTTTTTAACTTCCTTTGAGGATTCGCCAATTTTTACCTCCATGACAACTGCGTTAATCCTGTTTACAAGCTTTGGGTCATTTATTATTTCAAAAGGAAGGTTTTCTTCCGGTTTTATTTCCGGTTTTGGTTCGAAGTATTTAAATTCTGCATCCGGAATTACCGCTGCCGCTTCTCGCGCGATACCTATTACAGACATCAAATCGGGTCTATTTGTTGTGACTTCAATGTCATAAACAAAATCATTATCAACTTTCTCAATGCGCTCAACCGAAACACTTGATAACGAAAGTTTTTCCGCAATTTGGTTTGCAGTTGCATTAGTTTTTAAATATTCCCTTAGCCAAGAATCAAGAATTTTAATATTCATTGTTTAGTCATTAGTAATTAGTTAATAGTGAATAGTTATGGTCATATTTAAAACTGTTCTAGGAACTCAAGTTTATTGGAATATAAAAGTCTAAGGTCATCCAAGGAAACTCCTTCTTTCATCATGAGGACTCTTTCTACTCCCCATCCGAAAGCAAATCCTGTGTTTTTCTTTGGGTCTATTTTTCCCGCTTTTAAGACATTCGGGTGTACCATTCCTGCTCCTCCCATTTCAAGCCACCCTTGTTTGCAAAGCTTGCATCCATGCCCGTTGCAAACGCCGCAAGAAACGTCTACCTCAAAAGAAGGTTCCGTAAATTGAAAGTGATATGGTCTTATTCTGGAAACGCGGTTTTCCCCAAAGTATGACTTAACGAAATAATCCAAAACCCCTTTCA
>JAKAHW010000034.1 GCA_021825285.1 bacterium | reverse complement strand
CCTTACATCTTCTGCCATTTCTTCATCCAGCTTCGAATGAGTTTTTTTCTTTCTGAAAAATTCATTTATTTCGTTTTTAACAATGGTAAAAAACCATGGATAAAATTTTTGTTTTAAATCAAATCTGTCAATTCCTTTATACGCTTTGACAAAAGCGTTTTGGACTATATCTTCTGCGTCTTCCCTATTTGCTACTTTCTTTAAGGCATAAAAATACACAAGCCGGGAATATTTGTTAACCAAAAATTCGAAATAATTAATTTCTCCTCTTTTTATTTTTCGGATTATCTCTTCCTCGGATACCTCTTCCATAACTGCTATTATACCTTGACAAAACAAGCACTTGGGTAAATACTAATTATATTATGGCAACAAAATCTAATTTTTCACCAATTGGCAAACTTCTTTCCAATTCTTGGAAAACATTTAGAGAAAATCTTACCACTCTTATCGTTTGGCTTTTCATAGGAATAGGGCTTAATATTGTTGTTTTTATAATAGGGTTGCTAGTTGCTCTTCCTCTTGGAGGGTTTACGCTTTTTCAGATTTTTACCGGAAAACCAAATCTTGCAATGCTTCTCCCGTCAATTGGCGGTTTAGTAATTCTTGGGATAATTCTTTCTTTTGTTTTTATAGTCTTAAGCTATATCCTACAAATTGGTTCAATTTTAATAGTCGGAAAAGGGCAGAAAAATTACGGAGTACTTTTTAAGAAAGGCCTTTCTCTCGCCCTTCCCTTATTCTTAACAAATCTTCTTTCATTTTTTATCGTTTTCGGAAGTTTCTTTGTACTAATAATTCCTGCAATAATCTTTCAAATTGCTTTTGCTTTTTCTGCTTACGAGGTAATTTTGAACAATCAAAGATATGCTGCAGCACTAAAACGCAGTATGAAAATTATTTTTTCTAACTTTGGCCCTCTTTTTGTAAGATTTTTAGTAATAATCGGCATTTATATATTGGTCGCTTTTCTTCCTTCAATAATAATCAATGGCGCAAACAAAAATGCAGGCGGTTTTTACGGATTTATTTCCTTCTTTATTAACCTTGCACTTGGATGGTTTGTTCTTTGCTATAACGTAAATCTTTACAAGGAAGCAAGTCGTGGATTTGAAAAAAACAAAGGAAGCAAATTATTAATACCAATGCTTATTGCATTAGTCGGATGGGTAATCTCAATTCTGTTAATTACAACACTAATTGGCTTTATCACAACTATGGTTTCAAATAATTTTAAAAATGCAAAACCAACTCCGATAAAACAACAGCTAAAAACCCTCCCCTCTACTACCTCAAAAATCCCATATTGACAACTTTTTAGTAAAGTATTTAAATCATTTTGACGTCTATTATGAGATCTCCTGAAAATTTTGATCCCTCAAGAGCTGCTGAGGCTGCATTTAGGACAGTTGACGCAAGACATCCGGGACTGGTCACTCCGGAACAAGCCGCTGAAACTGTACAGACTTTAGCCGAAGGAGCAAGGGTTCATACTTTTATTTCCCCGCTTGCAATAAATAAACTATTAGGAAAAACTAAATCTTGAGGTCTCTTAAGAATTGTTTGAACTCTCCGTTGATGTCCGGGTGTTCCAAAGCCAGTTCTACAACCGTTTTCATATACTCTAATTTGTTCCCCGTATCGTAGTACTTTCCATTTTCAATAACTACGGTGTAAACCGGCATTCCTTCATCTTTCAAAAGATTTATCGCATCAACGAGCCATACTTCCCCGCCTTTTCCAGGGTTAATTCTTTTCAAAGCCCCAAAAATTTCCGGAGGAAAAATATATCCTCCATGTGTGGCAATATTTGAGGGGGCTTCATCGGGTTCCGGCTTTTCGACAATTGACTTAATCCTATGGACGTTTCCTTCGACATGCTCAAGATCTGCAATTCCGTATCTTTTCAAGTCCTCTTTTTTCTCAATCTTTACGCCCGAAATAACAATTCCGCCATATTTTTCATAAACTTCCATCATCTGCGCAAGCCTTGGAGGCTTGGAATAAATAAATTCATCACCCCAAACTACAGCGAACGGCTCATTCTCAATTATCGGCTCGGCAGCCAGAACCGGTGTCCCATTCCCGTAAGGTCCTTTCTGCCTTACATATATAAAGTTTGCCATCTCGGACAATTTTTGGGTTTGCTTCATCAATTCATGCTTTCCTCCGGCCTCAAGGTTTTTGGCTAATTCCGCATTTATCACATCGAAGTGGTCTTCAATTGCGCGCTTCAAAGCTCCCGTAACAATCACGATATCCTCTATTCCTGAATCCACCGCCTCTTCAACCACATATTGAATTACGGGCTTGTCCACTATTGGAAGCATCTCTTTGGGCATGGCTTTTGTTTGCGGGAGAAATCGGGTTCCGAATCCGGCGGCAGGAATTACAGCTTTTTTGATTTTCATTTTGGTTTTTTTATTGTATCTCCTTTCCTCTTTACATGTCAATAATTTATATGGTAAAATCACTAGATATGTTTACGTTCCTTAAGGAAGTAAGGGCGGAGATGGGAAAAGTAACTTTTCCATCACGAAATGATGTCACTAGACTTACTCTCCTTGTTATAGGAATCAGCGTACTGGTCGGGATTTATTTAGGAGGAAGCGATTACATGTTTACATCTCTACTCGGCCTCATAGTCCGCTAATAAACAAAAATTATATGGAATTACAAGAAAATCGTGCTCGTTGGTATATTGTCCACACATACTCAGGACATGAAAATAAGGTCGCAACAACCTTGATGCAACGTGTCAAATCCATGGGATTCGACGAAAGAATCCTTGAGGTTTTGGTGCCTACAAAAGAAATCGTAAAAGTTAGAGGCGGCAAAAAAGAAACAGTAAAAGAAAAGATTTTCGCAGGATACATTTTTGTGAAAATGAGACTTGATGATGAATCTTGGTTACTTGTTCGAACTACCCCTGGTGTCACTTCTTTCGTAGGGGCGCAAAACAAACCGACTCCGGTCAGAGATGATGAAGTTGAGGCAATTGTAAAATTCGTTGAAATGAAAGAGCCTGTCTTCAAAGCTGCTTTCTCACAGGGTGAAGCTGTCAAGATTACAGACGGCCCTTTCTCGGATTTTCTTGGGACAATTGAATCAATTGACGAATCAAAAGGCAAAGTCAGAGTTTTGGTTTCCATTTTCGGACGGGAAACACCGGTTGAATTAGATTTCCTGCAAGTCGCAAAAATTTAATTGCTATGAGAAGACTCGAAGCATTTGAAAGATTCCAGGATGCAGATACCGCCCAGAAAAATTTAAACAGGGCTTTTGAGGGCGTAGGATACGACGTTGTTTTGGAACTAATGGATATAGCACAAGGGTTACTTGGTCAAGAACCCGGAGAAAGAAATTACGGAGCTTTTTTCCAAGACGTACAGGACAAAACAGGAAACCCATATCTGGCTCATAGACAAGGATTAGCGCTTGTTCATGCTTTTGAAACTAACGAAGGAACCTGGAGAAAACAGCTCGAACTAAGAGCTGCAACAGTTAGGACTATGAATCAACAGGCAGCAACAAATCAGGCAGAATTTTAAAAAATTAAGTTATGGCAAAGAAGATATGTTCAACTCCATAAATGGAGCCTCAACATATTTTTTCAGCCAAAAAATATTATAAATTAAATTAAGGTATGGCTAAAAAAATAAAAACACTTATAAAATTAAACATTAAAGGCGGAGAGGCAACTCCTGCACCGCCGGTTGGTCCTGCTTTGGGACAACACGGCCTTCCAATCATGGAGTTTGTAAAAGCTTTCAATGATAAGACCGGAGAGCAAAAAGGAACGGTCTTGCCTGTTGTTATCACGGTTTACGAAGATAGAACTTTCTCTTTCATTGTCAAAAAACCGCCGGTTGCAGAACTTATTAAAATGGCTTTGAAACTTGAAAAAGCTTCACAAAAACCGGGACGTGAGGTCGCAGGAAAATTGACTGATGCACAGGCAGAAGAAATCGCAAAAACAAAAATGGACGACTTGAACACTAAAGACGTAAAACAGGCAGCAAAAATTGTCAAAGGCGCGGCCCGTTCAATGGGAATTCAAACCGAGTAAAAAAGAAAGGAAATAAATACCGTGGGTAAAATTAGAGTAAAAACATTAGGAGACGAAAACCAAGAGCAAGAAGATCAAAAAAAGCTCAAGGAAAAGCGTGAGCAAAAAAGTCTTGAAAAAAAAGCTCACATGAAAAACATGGGCGGAGGACAAAGAATTAACTCCGTCGGTCCTTCCGAAGAAGAAATCATGGCCGAAACCCCGGTTGAGCAAGCACCTGAGGAGGGTAAAAAAACTAAGAAAGCAAAATTTGCAAAGAAAAAAGTATTTTCAAAAAGGCACAAAGAAAATAAAAGCCAAATTGATAAAAAAACTTTCTACCCTCTTAAGAATGGTGTTGAGATGATTAAAAAATTCAAAAAAAGCAAATTTGACGAAACAGTCGAACTTCATATAAATGTCAAAGAAAAAGGACTTTCCGGACAAATCGCCCTTCCTCACGGAACCGGACGCGAGACTAAAATTAGAATAGCAGATGACGCCTTAATAGCAGAAGTGGAAAAAGGAAAGATAGATTTTGATATTCTTGTTGCGACGCCTCAAATGATGCCTCGCTTAGCAAAGGTAGCACGCGTATTGGGGCCTCGCGGACTTATGCCAAATCCAAAAGCGGGAACTGTAACCGACAAACCTGAAGCATTAGCAGAAAAACTTTCAAAAGGTCAAATTTCTTACAAAACGGAGTCAGCAGCGCCCCTCATCCATTTAGTTGTCGGAAAGGTCTCATTTGAAGACAACCAACTTGAAGATAATATAAAATCAGTTATTTCATCAATTGGACCAAGCAAAATTGACCAAATCGTTCTCAAATCTACAATGAGCCCCTCGGTAAGAATTAATATTTCCAAAGCTTCCAAATAGTTTCATGTCTATAGAAAGTCGCATTCAAAACTTTGCACCTTCTTCGGAAAAACCATTTTTTTTGACATGCCCAATTCCTTTTCCCTCTACTCCAATGCCTTCAAATGGCTACCAACAAATGCGGGAAGAAATTGTTTCGGTGTGGACAAAAGCAGAACAGGATTTTCAAAAAATGTTTCAAAATCCTTCATATGGCACTCCAATTAGAGAATTTTGGGAGAATATGGGGGAGACAGCAGACGTTTCCCTTCAGGAATTAGGAAATCTGGTCGGAATAAGGGATTCAAGATGTGCGAAAAAAATCAGAAGCTCACTTGGAGTGGGACAATTGGTTAAGCAGACAGATGAAGGTTTGTGGCGCTTCACCAAACTTGAAACAGCTCAGCTTATGGTGGGATTTATTGCAAAAAGTGAACGCGAAATATATTTAGGACAACTCGCAAACGAAAATAATCACAATCAAGGATTTTTAGACTCCCGTCTTGACAAACTATTTTAAATAGTTATACGATAAAACTGTGAAAAGGTTTTTGCCTTTTGTCTTAGTTTTCATAGTATTTGTCTTGTTGGCACAACCTGCTGCTGCCCATCATCGCGGCCGGGTTTTGGGCACCTCAACTTCGGCTTCCCAAATTGACTTTCCTCCTGTGACTTCCGGTCCCGGGCTTATCCTTCCCGACAGTCCTTTTTATTTTCTTGACCAAATAAAACAAAGCGTAAGATTGCTGCTCGCTTTTACTCCCCAAGATAAAGCCAAACTTCATTCGGAAATTGCAGGAGAAAGACTTGCGGAGCTTCGGGTAATGTTTGCCCGAAACAATAAAAATGGCATCGATACTGCAATTAACGGCCTTGACAAAGAAATTACCCAAACAGCAAAAAGCCTTACGGATGCCAAAGCAAGCGGAAAAGATGTAGCAAAACTGGCAAAAGAAATTAATGATTCCGTAAAAGACAAAAGGGAAGTTTTGGCGGAAATTCAAGGACAGGCTCAAGGTGAGTTAAGACACAAAGTTGAAGCAACACAAGATTCTTTAATGGATGCCAAAACTGAAATTGAGGACGCTCTTCCAGAGGCAGATTTAGAGAACGAAATCGAGGATTCGCTTAACTTTGACCTGAAAAATGAATTTGAGGGAGCTTCCGAATCTGCGAAAAATATAGAACTAATGATTAATGAACTGAAAGTCCAAGCAAGCCAAAATTCACAGAAAGCACTCAAAAATCGCGAAGAAGCACTCCAAAAAGCAATTGAGGCAAAAAATGAGGAATTAAAAAGAAAACAGGAGTTTTTATTAAAAAATGAAAAAATTAAACAAGAAGCATTGTTAAAACAGCAATTCAATTTTAATGAACAAGCTCTTGAGGCGGCAGAAAAAGCCAAAGAATCAGCCCAAAAAGCCCTTGAAGCACAACAAAAAGCTGATGAAATAAAAGCACAAAACTCAACAACTTCCACCACTCCTTCAACAAATGTCAAAACTGGAAGTTTTAAGATTGAGGATTAATCTTAGTAATTTAACTTCCCAACGCTATCTAATTTTGTTATAATTTTCTCGTGGCGGAAGATGAATTAATTGGCGAAATAGATAGCTTCTTGCAAGCAAACGAAACGGCAAAAAATGAGGAACCTCTGAGAGCAAGCTTTCAAGAGATTGCAAGAACGCAAATGAGAACTATTGACCCCAGTCTTTTTGACGAATTAACAGCTCATTTTCAAGGTAGAGGTTTAACCAACCAATTAGGAAAACTATTACCGCGGTTTTTGGGAGACGATAAAAAATATATTGATTCGGTTGTAGAACGTCTGAGAGCAAGGATTCCGGAAGAAATGGAAGCTGCAAGACTTGTGGAAGCAGTAATGTCAGGACAACCGGCATTCACAAGAAAAGACGAGACAGTAATAGTCACATCTTTTAAAGTTGGGGAACCAAGCAATGAGGACTCTTGGACCAAATCAAAAAATCTGGGCAATAATAAGGATGATTTGGGCTGGATGACAAATGTAAATGGGACAGATGACTTGATTGGAAGAATACTTTCAAGAGGACTTCCCTTCTCACCAAAAGGAAATTTTAGAACAGAGGTGGAACGGCCTGAAAAATTTGACGCTAAAAGTCCCAAAAAAACAGCTTATACTCCTCGTGTTAGAACGATTTTCACTCCGACACCGGCTCAAGCCTCCGCTTAAACCCCTTTCCTGTAGTCGGCGCTTCTCATCTTTATCTTCTCCTCGTCCTCCTCATAGAAATGCGCTTGTATGAACTGCATTGTATCGTGAGGGTCCTGTGTGTTGACAAAAATCCCTGTTGCCATTTCAAAACCTCCGGCAATTTTTGCACGTGGCATTATCCGCAAATACCAGTCGCGGTATGGATAAATGTAAAAATTGTAAGGAAAATCATCACCGTGTCTGACTTGAAATATCCTGATTAAACGCTTTAATGCATACGCAAGACTCACAATTTCTTCATATGTAATTTCCCCAAAAATTTTTCCGCGCTCCTCAGGAACTATCCAAACTTCGTCCGGCCATTGAGAATATGGCGGACAAATAAGCTTGAGGTCCTTTATTTTAAAATGCTCACCCGTGTAGTCCAGTATCTCCTCAAGACGGGGAACAACTACAGGAACCTCCTTTGGAACTACTGCCAATTGTGAATGGGAATGGTTTATGGACTCTCCGGCATCGTGTCCTGAGTTACTAAAAATGCAAACAGTCCCGTCTTTCAAATGAGTATTAAATCTGTTCACAAATGACTCAATGACAAGCCTGATATGCTCAACCGGAAGGTCTGAAATATCCTGAATATGCTGCGGTGTATGAATTATTACTTCGTGAATTGGGGCAAAAGGAAATTTGTTCTTTACTACCCTAACTGCCCAATTCTTATCCCCTTCTTCTCCTCCAATCCTGTAAACATCAGGATCTTTCTTTTCATGGCCCACACAAAAGGGGCAAAAATTCTTTTTCTTTCTTCCGTGAATGTCCGGCCGCTTCGCGCGGCGGGGCGCCAAAATTACCCAGTTTTCAAGACTTGGAATATTTATGAATTTAAAATCAGCCATAATGCTACCTATTTATATTAAGGAGAAAAAAAATAACAAAATCAAGCCCCACATGTTTTTTGCGTCCCATAAGAATTTGCTTTACTTGCCCAAAATTTATATAATTTTAAGCAATTCAAAGCAACTACGGGTTTTACCCTTCGACACATGCATTCGAAACGCTAGACTCGTGGCTGTTCTTTGAGCTTCTCGCTAAAAACGAGTTGCACATTGAAAACCCGAGATATCAGACTCAGCACAACTCGTATCAAACGCACGAAACGAGAAAGTGGTGAGCAAACATGGATTTATTTTCGAGGTATTCGAATTGGACATCGTAGTCGCAATCTTAGGGGCAATAACTCTTCCCCTCCTCATTTGGTGGGAAGTGTTCAAACCCCGACGCAAGCCGAGAAAGAAGTAGGTTGTGAAAAAAACGAAAGCCTCAAATACAGGACACGACGGAATCATCGACGGCCTGAGGTTTGTCTCTGGTGTCATTACTGTTTACTCATTAGTAAACGTGTGGCAGCTTGGACAAATTCATGCCCGAAATCTCCGTGGTTCCAACACCCTCACCGACTCTGTCGTTAAGCAGTTCAAGGTGACCAAACTTATCCTGGCCGCGATCTGCGCCTGGATAGTCGTCTCCAACACGAAACTGCTCCGACACCTAGCACAGGAGAGGCCATGAGCATCGGACTGATCGTCCTCGCAACCGGAATTGCCTTTACCGGTGGTTCCACCACACTTCATTTCGTTCCCGCACGCTCAGACAGCGCAGCTAAAGCATTAACCCCAGTGGTAGGCTTGGGCTTCGTTGTGGGAGTGCTCTTTCTGGTCTTCGCGACCGGAATGTTCGCAGGGAGCGCGACATGAAAGACAAGTTCGTATTCGGAACCTTTTACGCACTGCTTGTGGGGCTTTACCCACTTTGGGTATTGCTCAGCTACCTATTTGCAGGAGCCAACGAGCTCTCCAAGCGCTGGGAAAATGTGACCTTAGATGTTCCTAAGGAACCTCGAGGACCTCCAAATGATCCTTTCCACTCCCAGCGGTAACGC
>JAKAHW010000033.1 GCA_021825285.1 bacterium | reverse complement strand
AAATGCGACAGGGAATGTAACCGTTGCGGGAACAATTAGTCTTAATGGTAAGGGCTATGCACAAAGAAGCGGACCCGGAGTCGGAACAACTCCACCATCCTGTGGTACATATGTTACTTGTGGAGGGGGAGGGGGAGGAAACGGAGGCGCGGGAGGCGCGGGAGGGGGAGGATATGCCGGAGGAGGCACATACAGCACTGAAGATATGGGTAGCGGTGGAGGAGGAGGCGGGGGCGCGGGAGGGGGAGGAATAAAAATTGCAAGCTCGGGCACAATCTCTAATTCCGGAACAATTAGCGCTAATGGTGGCACACCTGCAGATAGTGGCGGAGGTGGATCGGGCGGATACATTAAGCTTAATGGAAACACTGTCATCAACACAGGAACAATTAGCGCTAATGGTAGTAACGGAGGAAGCGGCGGGATAGGCGTTGACTCGTATGGTCATGCTACTAGGTGGTATGGGGGAGGAGGCGGGGGCGGCGGAAGAATAATTTTTGCAGGCAATTCCATAACACAAGGAACGACAACGGTTACGTTGGGTAGTGGGGGTCCTGACGGAGGAACCGGCGTAGCGGGATCTGCCGGATCAAATGGTTCGGTTTCCACCACTTCAAATAACCTTGCTGCTTATGCTCTCGGGGGTATAAACGGCACAACAAGACAAACCGGAGTATATAAGTCTACGATTACAGGATCCGACTTGGGCGCCTTTTCAACTGCTTCCCAGGGACAGCTACCCGTAGCACTGACCAATCTTACATCAAATACTGTTTCTATTTCAGGAACAGACTATCTGTATCTTTTGGGGGGAAATAGCGCATCAGGCGATGTAAATACTGTCTATAAAGCAACAATCGACGGAAGCGGTAATATTGGTGCATTTTCAACAACAAGCCAAGGACAACTTCCCCAAACGCTTTCAAAACATTCATCCATTATTTCAACAATTAGCTCAACAAATTATATTCATGTTTTGGGTGGGCTGAACGGTTCCACAGCCCAAAATACAGTTTATAAAGCAACAATCGACGGAAGCGGTAATATTGGTGCATTTTCTGCCGTTTCGCAAACCGCCTTACCCGCGGCCATTTATGATGCATCTGTGTTCAAGGCAACTGTCGGTTCCACAAATTATATCTATCTTGTCGGCGGATTAAATTCTGCCGGAAACCCCGTTAATACAATTTACAAAGGAACCCTTGACGGTTCCGGCAATGTAACCGGTTGGGTTCAAGCAGGAACAGTACCGACAACCCTTTCAGGCACAACTTCTGTTGCGGCAACAACAGGAGCTTCAAGTTATGTTTATGTAATTGGCGGTAACAACTCAACGCCCGTTGCAACCGTTTATCGAGGCCTTATTAACGATATGTCGGGATACACCGCTACAAGGACACTTGCCTCTGCCGTTGACCTATCAAACAAAAACAGTATTCAAGTTGATTATTACTCCAACCTTACAGGACGTTACATGTACTTTGAAATTTCCCAGGACAACTTAACCTGGACCCAATGTGCCAACAACACAGACTTCACAAGCGGGCAATTTATTGTCAATTCGGTAAATACCTGGGAAACCAAAACCTGCGACATTTCAGCTGTTGCCAACGCTTCCAAAAACGCCATTTTATATCTGCGTCTCAGGGTTGGTACCAGCCAGTCATCGGCAATTACTTCATATTTCGACAATATCTACGCTTACATGAATATTGGAACTGTCACAAATACTACTGTTGCTGGAAGTGCGGTAATGGGTGCATCAAACTTGAACGTTAATGCTCAGGGAACAGGAGGAGTACAAATTAATTATGATTCAGCAAGCGGATTGGCAGGATCTGGCGGAATGAGGGTTTATGACGGGGGAATTGGGTTAATATACAGCATCACCAGCACCGGGACGGCATCTGCTTCAGGAGGACTTACCTTCACAGGCGCTTCATCTTCAGCTCAATTAAACATGCTTAACGGTCAAAACCTTACCTTCAAAACTTCAGTCGGAGGAGATGCAGGGCTCGCCACTCGCTTGACATTGTTAAACTCCGGGCAATTCGGAATCGGTTCAGGAACACCTGTGGGCCTTCTGGATGTAAACGGCGCAGTCACAGGAAAGGCTTTGGCAATATTCAATGAAACAGGCGGACAGAATATATTAACTGCTTCAGGAAGCGGCACAACAAGACTTGTTTTGACAAACGCAGGAAAACTTGGTCTTGGAAATACATCTCCGGTAGGACTTCTTGATGTTCTAAGTAATTTAGGAACCGTATCTGTTGCATCATTCTCAGGAAGCACCTCTTTTGCTTCCTTGGTTGTGAATAACAACAGCACAACAGGAGATCTCTTCACTGCTTCTGCAAGCGGATTGAGCAGGTTTGTAATAAAAAATAATGGGCAGGTAATGATCGGGACAACAAGCGCTACGAAATTATTTGAGATAAATAAGTACGGAACTGCTGGGGACGGAATTGCTATTAATGGAACGAACGATACTAGAATTCAAATCGGGCTGGGTCAACCATCTTTCTGGAGTTGGGCAAACGGATGGCAGACCCCAGGTGATTTCAGCTTGATTGAAGAAGGAGTTTCAGGAAGTAGAATATATGTAAAACCGGGAGGTAAGATTGGTATCGGAACAACCAGCCCTCTTGCAGCTTTTGATGTAAGCGGGATAGGAACAACTCCTGTTGCATCATTCTCAGGAAGCACCTCTTTTGCTTCCTTGGTTGTGAATAACAACTTGACAACAGGCGATCTCTTCACGGCTTCTGCGTCTGGTTTAACCCGCTTCACTATTGCAAATAACGGGAATATAACCGCAGGAGGGACAATCTCAGGGCTTTCCGGGCTCACATCATCAGGAACAATTACCCTGTCAGGATTCAGCAGTAACGGCGGTGTTCTCTTTGCAAACGGTTCAGGTGTTCTCTCCCAAACCGGCGCAGGAAATTCAACTCAATGTCTTTTGGGCGGTACCACCCCCTCTTTTGGTTCATGTTCAAACGTATGGCAAATATTAAACGGGGCAATAGTGCCGCAGAATATAACAACTGACCTCTTAATAGGGGGTAATTCAACTACCTCTGCTCTGTTTAGGGTAACGGGAAACGGAGGTCTTGCAGGAACAAGTCCGGTAGCATCAGTTTCAGGAAACACTTCCTTTGCCGCTTTTGTTGTTGACAATAAAGGAGCGGGAGATCTTTTCACTGCTTCTTCAAGCGGATTGACCAGGCTCACTCTTACCAATGCAGGTAATCTTGGAGTTGGTACTGCTAGCCCATCCTCTCTTCTTCAAGTGGGAACTCAAGGAGATGGCACAGTTGCAAAAGCAAATGCATGGAATGTCTTTTCAGACCTTAGATTCAAGGAGAATATTAATCCTTTGCAGGATGCACTAAGTAAAGTAATGTCTTTAGTGGGAGTTTCCTTCAACTGGAGGAATTCGGGGAATCCCTCAATTGGTTTCATAGCCCAGGATGTAGAGAAAATTGTGCCTGAGATTGTAACAACGGATAGCAACGGGTTTAAGTCTCTGGATTACGGAAAGATTACGCCGCTTCTTGTTAATGCAATTCACCAGCAGCAGGACCAACTCGCTTCCCTTTCGGCAAAAATGGACAAGCTTGAAACAATTAACTTCCTTCCATTCTCATCCATTGCAACCGACTCAAGCATGATTACAATCAAAGATAGCCTCCTGGTTCTTGGCAGCACAACAACAAATGACTTGAGTGTAGGAAATAGCTTAACAATTGGTAACACGATGCAAATCGGCACAAACTCCATAAATACAGTTGGTCAGGATCTTGAGATACAACCGCTTAAGCAAGGAGCAATATCCATGATGGGAGGATTGGTAAAGATTGAAACAGACGGAACTCTTAAGGTCGCCGAGAACGCAGAATTTGCCAAAGACGTAAAGGTAGGGGGTGTGTTGTCTGCGACGTCTATTCAGATTCCCAACCAAAACATTGTAGATTTGTCTGACACTGAGAGCACTACAAGTGGATCTGCTGGCATAAGCTATATAAAAGCCGGGCAAACCTTAAGAAAAATAAATACGGGATATGCAAAACCAAATTCAGTAATTTTAATAACGCCTAATTCAGCACCTGTAGGACAACAGCCTTATATTTTAGAAAAGAATAACGGAAACTTTATAGTGGGAATTGAAAGTTCTCTTCTTAGCAATTTTGAGTTCAATTTCTTAATCATTAACAAGGGGAATTGACTATAAAAACACATACTGCTATCATTGGACTATGAAGAATTGGGAAACAAAAGAAAGGGTTTTAATTCTTGTAATTTTAATAATAATAGGATTGTTAATAAACTCTGTTTTTCCTGCAACTTCCGCCACAAAAAATACCCATATATCTACTTCTGTAAAACAAGCTCCAAAGAAAATCCTTTGTCAAAAAAGTGATGACAATTTCCTTTCCGGAATTATCGGTGAAAACAAAAACAAAAAACCTTGTACCTTTGTAGGTTGTGGCACTCTGTTTTAAAGCCGAAACAAAACTTCCCTATTTTTTATCCTTAAACTTTTGATAATCTTCTTCGATAAAAGAAGTTAAATCAATATTCCATTTCTTAATCTCCTCCAACGGATATTTTGAAATTGCCTTTTTATAGGTTATTGTTTTTTCATCATTTGCCTGACTAGAATCTTTATTTATATAAGTAAGTTGTTCAGGAAGTCTATAAAAAGACCTGGAAAAAGGCATATATGTAAGGCCATACATATTTCGGAATGGCAAAGCATATGAAAAATTGTCTAGATTGCCAAGAATTGTTCTTATTCTGAAACCTGAAAATTGCCCTACGGTTTCTGCCAAAATTTCATCTACATTTCCCATTCTTCTTGTATATTCTAAATACCTTGTAATAAATTCATCCCGCTTTGAAAAAACACTTCTAAACCATTCTTTTCCCTGAAATCTCCCTTCAATTCCCCAATTAACCATTTTTCCATAAACATAGCCGTAATAACGGGCAAGATATTCGGCATCAGTATCTGCAGGAAATTCCGAATCAAAGAACTTTTTTTCAGCCAAAGCTCCTTCCTCAAAAACTCCCCTCACCTCTTCATCTAGGGCTTTCATATTTAAACTCCCATCAAAAAGCCGATTTTCCTTATACTTCAGATAAAATTTATCAAGAGCTGCGAGTTTATTTTTATATGAAGAGTCAACACATGTATAGATATTTGTTTCGTAATAACGCATCATGCTTATTCCCCTTTTTACGAGCGGCTCATCCAAAGTGTTTAACTCATTACCAATTTTTCTATAAAAGATTTCTGTTGCTATCTTTTCGGTTTGGGTATTTAACTTCTTTTTATATTCCAGGATTGTCCTTTTTTCACGACCGGTTAAAACATAAAATAAATAATATGGATCCTTATTGTCTTTCTGCCCAAAACATCCAGTCGAAGCAATATAGGGACCTGACCCTTTTTCGTCTGTCATCCATGAATTAAAAAGTAAATCAAGAGGCAAAATCTCATTTTTTGAAAACGAGAAGGCTTCATTTGGTAGAACGGGTTTTTCAAGAAAAGAAGCTGGCCTTTTACACCCTATCCCATCTTTTAAACAGTTCTCTCTTGCAACAATTTCATTCTTAAGTTCTTCAGCATTTTTCTCTAATTTTGTAAAATCACTTATAATTATTTTGACATTTGTCGACGAACTCAATCCCATGAATTGCACATTAGAATCTATATCTTTACTCGACTGAATACTTTTAACAAAAGTCCGTAATTCTTTTTCGTAATCTTCCTGTGTTTTTTTATAAGCCGAAATCAATTTATTTCCGTTACTAACGGAGGGGCTTAAGACAAAATTATTATGCGCAATCGAAACCGTAACAATATCTTTTAGAAACGAGATGGGAAATATTCTTTCGTTTTTTTTGAGAAACGATAGGTATGCTTTTTCTTCAAGCTCTAATGCGTTAACAGCCTCTAAAAATGACTCCGAATTTAAATCGGGACTCGTAAAAAGTGGGTCTTCGCGTGTCCAGAGGTAAAATCTGGCAAGATTTGGGTTATCCTTAAGCTGTGGAGCTTCAAGTTCAATATTGGTCTTGTCATTGGGTAATCCGTTGCTTTTTGATATCTTTTCGTTAGTTGATTTGTTGAATATAAATTGTCCTAAAACAAAAAAAAGTACAACTAAAACTGTGAAGAAAGTAAGCTTTTTAGCCATAATTGACTTTCGGAAAGTTAAGGTTTAAACTTGGTTTCCATGACGACTCCAAAAGAGGAGGGCAAGAAACAACTTTGTCATAATATCACAAAGCAAAAGATATGAGAAGAACCAATAAACAGCTTGGAAAAATTAAAGAAGTATTGGAATTTGCCTGGAACAATCCCTACTCCTCTTTTTATAAAGATAAATATAAAAAGGCAGGAGTTAAATCTATTAAGAGCATTAAAACCTGGGAAGATTTTGATAAACTGCTGTATTTGACGCGCGATGAAATAGTTGAAGCGGGACCAAATAAATTCTTTTTCTTTCCAAGAAACAAAATTAATGAGATAGGGTTCTCGAGCGGAACCACAAATCAGGATTTTCCATTAATACTTTTTCAAAGCCGCTATCAAAATAAAGTTCTGAAACTACGTCATCAAAGGTATTTCGATCTTAAAATTAAGTCTAATCTTATGCTTTTTCCTATTCTTCCGGGTCAATTAAGATTTAGGCTACAAGATTTTATGTGGAAAAACGGGACAACAAATGCATTGGGAGATACAAATAATTTAGAACTTTCTGCCAAAATTGCTGCGAGGCTTGAGATCGACGCAATTCAAACCACACCGACTATTCTATATTACTTCACAGATTTTCTTAAAAAAACCTATGATCTAGGGAAAATTAAGCTCATTTATATCGCGGGAGAATTTTGCTCAAAACAGAAAGAACAGTATTTTAAAGAGAATTTTAAAAACGCATACATAGAATTTGGGTATGGAGGAATGGAAACGCGGGGAAGAGGCTATAGATGTAAGTTTATGAGGCTAAAACCTTCAAGTTTGTTTCATAGATTAAGGGACTCCTATTATTACGAAACCATAAATACTTTGGGACAGGAAGAATTAGTTTTAACAAGCCTGGTTAAAGAAGGAGCCGCAGTAATCAGATACAAGACAGGTGATGCAGTAAAGTTATATGAAGAAGAATGTCAATGCGGCGAGAATCAGAGTATTGAAGTTTTCGGAAGACTAGAAAGTGATTCTTTAAAAATCCAAGGAACTATTATTTATGCCGAATTTATTCACGAAGCTCTTCTGCCTTTTTCAAGAAATCTCGCATCACTAGACTGGAAATTGCATGTCTGGGAAGAAGAAATAAACAGTAAATTACTTCCAAAACTTGAGCTTCACTTGTCGCCACAAAAAAAATTCAGGAACCAAAAGTTTAAAGAAGAAATCGCAAGAATTATAAGCGAGAATTTATTTTTATCATCAAAAATGACATTAGCTAGCTTGGTGAATGAGGGAATTTTTCTTCCTCTTAAAATAAGATTTGTAAAGTCCTTCCCTTTGGAACAAAAAAGAAAGAATATTGTTTCCCATCTTTCCTAAACTTTATCTAAGCTTTTTATCTCAAAATATATTTAAGTTTATTATTTGATAGTAAACTAGCGGTAAAAAAATTTTAGGGCTTGCATTTCAGTAGTATAATATAGGTAGTATGGATGGTGTTTTAAAAGAAACAATTGGTTTTGAGGATCAGATAAGCTGCTCCGCAATGATAGCCGCGAATTTGGCCATTCTTGGAGCAATTTTGGCCGTATTCAGGCTCATTACAAACCCAAAACCAAGGCTTGCGCTCCGATAATCTTTTTTTTGCTTCAAGCTTACCGTTCTCCTACGTTTTTTTAACCAATTCTTCACCTTGAAAGCATAAGCTTAAAACCATGCAAAGCATTACCGTTAGGGAGGCAGGTTTTATGCTGGATGAAACCGCAGGAGCCTCAGACCAGCTAAGCTGTACATATTTTATAGCAATTGGGCTTTTGGGTATCGGAATTTTAGCTTTGGGACTCCTCTCCCTCATTTTTTAATATAACCTAAACACTTTTCGTGCATTTTTTGGTCTATAAATCCTTTTCTCAAAGCAAAATCAAAAATTTGAGTAATAGTCATAGCCGCACGCACATCTCCTACATGCTCTCTCAATATATCTAACCCACCCTGTTCCCTATCAATTAAAACGTAAAACGAGGCTACATCGAATCCTGCCTCTTCTGCTGCCTCAACAGCTTGAAGCTTCGTAATTCCTTGTGAAGCTAAATCATCGACTAGACGAACTCTTTTCCCTTCTCCTTTTTTCCCGTTGGATACAATTTTCTTGGTAGTCTCTGTTTCCTCTTTGCCAAATATTTCATCAAACGGTATACCGGAAGCTTCAGAATAGGCTCGCGCCAAAGGAACTCCTGCTTTTGGAACCCCAGCCACAATATCGGGACCCGGAAGATGGCCATGAGACTCAAAATAGGGAGCCATTTCACGCATAACTTCTCCTATCTGTTTTAAAATTTCCGGGGTAAGGTTTCTCAAATTTACAAAAAACGGAGATAATGGAGCTGCCGGATCACCTTCAATGTGCTCGGTTATGGCAAACTCGTGTTCCGGGTCTTTTGCAAAAGCCACAATATTTATGTTTTCTTGGGAAGTCTCAAATCTAAAGGTCCCATCAGAATTCTGGAATCTTCTGGTAACTTTTCCTAACGTTTTTGTAGTAAATAAGGCTCCAAGAAGCTCTTCCTGAGGCAAGGTTAGACCTTCGGGGTTTAAATGAGTTTTAAGGCCTTCTTTTGGAGTCATTGGGGATTATAGTCCACCTTTTTGCTGTATGCCCAACAAATACAAAACGGCTTCCTTTTTGTAGCGGCGGTCACCCCTGGAATTGATGCGAATTGCGGGCAATTTGCCTCTTTTACCCCATCTTTTGATGGTTAACGGTGAAACTCGAAGTAATTCAGCGACTTCTCGTACTGTAAGTAGATCTGGTAAGTTTTCGATTGATATGTTTTGTACTGCCATTCTATGTTAAAGTATAACCTTAATATAT
>JAKAHW010000032.1 GCA_021825285.1 bacterium | reverse complement strand
TCCAGTTCCATTTACAAGAGATGGCGAATTATCTGCTCAAGCTTTCTTCTCCGGAGCCCTGCCACCTATTATGCGTACTCCTCTGGAAATAGCGACAAATACAAACTTCTTTACTGGATTTCCAGTGGTCCCAAGAAAACTGGAAAAAGTCGCTCCGTCAGAGCAATACGATAGCAGAACACCTGATTTAGCAATCACCATCGGTCGCGCTTTGGGAGTAAGCCCGATGAAGTTGACCCATGCGGTCTATGGCTTAACCGGAAGCTTGGCTAGAGAGTTACTTAGCCCAGCTGATGTCCTAGGGCTGACAATGGATCGTTTCTATCGAACTCAAGGCGGTGAGAAGCAACGTAGAGCCTGGGATATCAAATATGAGGCAGAAGTAGGCTATAACACCACTCGCCTGCAAATGAAGAAGCTAGTCGAAGCAGGTGACCTTCAGGGGGCACAGCAAATGGCACTGAGGTGGAATGAAGAAGCAGAGAAACTAATCCCACAAGTTGTTCCGCTTTTAATGAAAGACGACCCAAAAGAAGCATCGCTATTTCAAAGCAGTATCACTTTTAATGCCGGTGACTTACAACGCTTATTAAAGACAACTCTTCCCGGTGGTATTCCTCAGGAAACTGACAATGATGAGCAGAAATCACCAATAAATCCATTGAAGAATGGGCCCAATTCCACAGACAATCAAAGTATTAAGAGTTTGATTTATAGATAAACAGCTATGGCAGATATAACAAGACCAATCGAACCATTTGAACTAAATCAAGGCTTTGGAGAAAATCCTGCAGACTATGCTCGGTTTGGACTCAAAGGACATAATGGTTGGGACTTAAAAACAAAATTTCCCGATACACCACAAGGCTTCAGAAATATTCTCTCTTCTTGGGCTTCTAAATTTTATGCGCAAGGCAATGAAGGAAATGATGGCTTTGGGCTTTACTTTGAAGTCATCGTACAGCTCTATAACACTTACAAGCTGACATATGCCCACTGCAAATCCATTGAAAGCTTTGAGAATAAGAATGAAGGCGACACTCTGGCCGTCAGTGACAACACCGGCAATAGCACCGGCAGTCACCTCCATCTCACAGTAAAACGTGGTCAGCTTCAAAACGGAAAATTTGTAAGTGATAACTATAACAACGGCTATTTTGGAGCAATTAACCCTCAAGAATTTTTTGACGAACTTAGAAAGTATAAAAAAGAAAAAGGCACAACCTCCGCCCCTGAGGGCTGTCTGGTGCCAAACACACCTGAATGGCGAACAAAGTACGAGCAGGTAGTCTCTTCAGCAACTAAATGGGCCGATACTCTTAAGATTTTAGAGATCGCAGACGACCCTAACACTACCCCCAGCGACAGAATTAAGAGTGTAGTCGGAGGGTACAAAAGCAGAGAAACTGACCTATCTAACAAGCTAAATGAGAAGTCTATCGAGCTCAGTAAAGCCACCCAGGAGATAACCAACAGAGTCGAACAAGTTGGCAGACTCGAGAAGGATTTGCTAGAGAAGGATAAATACTATAAAGCCCTGATTGACGCACTGAATAAACAGCTCAAACACGGCTCAGATGCTCTCCCCTTAGCTCAGGCTCGCATAGGGGTACTGGAAGGCCAGCTGGATGAAGCGAGTAAAGCCAAGGGTAAGGCTCTTAACGATGCTCAGGAAGCAAAGAGTCAGCTTGATGCTTGCCAAAAAGGAACGCTTGTTCCAACTCCACAGCTAATTTTTTCTCTAGTTGTTCAGTATTTCGGCAGTAAATTACATAAAGGAGGTGACAAGGTATGAACGATTTTTACCCAGAATGGAAAAAAGTAATCTGGCGTTTTGTCAGAATTTTCATTTCCTCATTTCTATTTACCGGATCTCTGGTGTTAGTAAATGCGCAACCAGAGTCATTGTCTAGCTGGAATAGCTTTCTCAACACGCTGGTGATGCCGTTTGTAATATCCGGTGGAATTGCAGGACTCAACGCCGTAGGAAAGCTTCTACGAGACGTTTTCGGCTCTGAAGATAAAGATAGTCTTATTGATAAATTGATCTTCTAAATCTATGCCGGAAAACGAACCAGTCGACACAGTCAAAATGCTTGAGCGCGTGGCCAAACTCGAAGAACGAGTAGATGGTGGATTTGGCTATGTAACTAAAGAGCTCAAAGAAATAAAAGAAAATCACCTTCATCAACTACAAGCTGACGTAAGTGACTTAAAGGTGAAAGTGAGTACCTTGGCTGTGAAGATTAGTATTGCCGCTGCAGTAGCGACAATTGTAGGAGACTTCGTTTTCCGCCTTATATTTAAGTAAGACTACTTGTCTTTATCTTCTTTTTTATCTGAAGATTCCTCTTTTTTATTGTTGAACACTAAGTTGTTCAAGTCATCGGTGAATCCCTTAAAGGAATTGGCATTGAGTACGTTAAAGTAGCCAGCCTCAGGATTACCGGTAAAAATCAGTGTGTCACCAGGTTGAATGTTCTGAGCTTTGCGTAGTTTGGATGGTATAACGATTTGACCGCGTGAACTAACAGGAGCGGTCCCAAACACTGTCATTTTTGATTGTGGCTTCTTTTTTAAGCCTTTGTCTTTCATAGTCATTTAAAAACGGCAATAATCCCATTGAGAAAATTATTCCTACTATAAAGAATAATCTTTAATGTAGGTTACAGGTATTATACAATACAACTAACTCGAGAAGTTCGCAAGGTTAAAAAAAGATTAAATATGTAGAACTATCCGGATGTTCAAGTTAACAGAAAAATACATTAATAACCTTGTGTGAACAGTGGTAAAAGATGTAAAATACTAGGAATGGGATCGTTAAAAATTGGCAAAGGAATCAATACCCATTCGATCTTTAAGAGATTGGAGCTGAGAAAATAGATCTGGTGTGATATAGTCGCCCAGGCTAAAGTGGTTCGAGCCAATTACGGTCACCAGCTCTTTTTCATTCGAAAAAGAGCGAGGTTCGCCTCGCTTATTAAAATATCTCATGTATAAAATTCATGGAAAAGTAAGACACGGCCAAAATAGAGGGAAAACTTTGGGATTCCCTACTGCAAATATCAATGTTTCCTCAAAAATTCCTGAAGGTATTTATATCTCAAAGACAAAAATTTCGAACCAGTTTTATCCTTCAATAACTTTCATAGGATCTGCTCTAACTTTCGGTGAAACAAAAAAACAGGCAGAAACTTATATTTTGGAGTTCGAACAAAATCTTTATGGAAAGTTTGTCTCCGTTGAAATCATAAAGAAATTGAGGGAGAATAAGAAATTCGATTCTTCTGAAAGTTTGATTGCCCAAATGGAAGAAGACAAGCGCCAAGCGCAAGAATATTTCAAAAATCATGTTTAGCGGAATAATTGAAGGCCTTGAAAAGCCAAAAAAGATAAACAAAATTTCAGAAGGTTTACGATTGGAAATTCCTGTTCCAAATAAATGGAAAATGAAAATCGGGGACAGCATTTGTGTGGATGGAGTTTGTTCAACCATAGAGAAAATTGCAAATGGAGCTTTTGAAGTTTATTATATGCCGGAGACACTAAGCAAAACTACTCTTTCTCAAGCCTCGGCCGAACACTTTTTTAATCTTGAGATGCCGTTAAAATTAAATAGTCTTGTTGGAGGTCACTTGGTTTCAGGACACGTTGATACAACTGCGGAAGTTTTATCAATTAAAAAAGAGAAAGATTCGAGAATTTTGGAGTTTCGGCTTCCCAAACAGTTTACCAAATACATTGTTTATAAAGGTTCAATTACGATAAATGGTGTCAGCTTGACTGTGGTTTCGGTTTCCTCCACTTCTTTTACGGTTTCTCTCATCCCCTACACTCTCACGCATACAAATCTTGGAAATTTGAAAACAGGAAATAAGGTAAATATCGAAGTTGACATGGTCGCCAAATACCTTGAAAAGTTATTAAGGTAGGCGTAAAATTTTTCCCCCCCATCGAATTGCTTTTCAACTAGTATTCTTACACAAGTCTTACTAGTTTTAGCTTGAATTTTTATTTTTTGTTTTGCTTGACTCATTTTTTTGCCTCTGTTATATTGTTGTCTCCCGAAAATAAAACACGAGTTTTGTTGCGGGAAAAAGGAGGTAACCAGAAATTAATAATATAAATTTAAAAGAAAAATTAAGGAGAATTTTCCTTACAACTTCAATAGCACTAGCCTTAGCAATTGTTTTTAACGCCTCTTCGTTCTCCTCAGCAATAATTTCACCTTTAGGCAAATCTACACCTAGAACTGCTGTGACTCATGAAAAAAGATACGAAGTCTTTGGGTTTGCTCCTTATTGGAACTTGGACAAGCTTGATAACGTAGATTTTAATGTTTTGACGACTCTTGCATATTTTGGCCTAGGTGTTAATCCTGACGGAAGTTTTGTGAACGATCAAGGACTCGACAGCATCAACAGTCCGAAAGCTCAATCACTTTTTGATAAGGCGCATAGTGCAGGAACCCGTGTGGTTGTAACTTTGACCCAAATGAATAACTCCGATATTGAAGCCTTTATGAATGATTCCGATGCTCAAAAAAAACTTATAGGCAAGGCAACAGATTTGGTAAGAAATAAAAGTCTTGATGGTTTAAACATAGATTTTGAATATTTAGGAAATCCCGGAGATAGTTATAGGTATAAGTTTACCAATTTCGTAAAAGAGATAACCGTCCAAATGCATGGAAAAGTTCCAGGTTCAAAAGTAACCGTGTCTGTCTATGCTTCAGCTGTTAAAGATCCAAAAATTTATGATATTGGCGCAATCGGAAAGTTTTCCGACGGAGTTTTTATGATGGCGTATGATTTTGCGACCAGAACTTCTGACCAAGCAATACCCACCTCCCCTCTTTATGGTTATAAAGAGGGGAAATATTGGTATGACATTTCAACTGCGGTAAACGACTTTTTGACACAAATGCCTGCAAACAAACTTATTCTTGGATTGCCGTGGTACGGATACAATTACCCTGTGGACGCTCCGGGCGTTAAAGCAGGCACGCAAAAAGGATATTACGTTTACTATTGGTACAAAAAGAGACAATATGCCAGATATATTCCCGCACCTGAGTCATCTGCTCAAACATATGCTCTTGCAAAGACTGCAGGTTCGGAAGCAGACAAAGTCCTGAACGGCTGGGATGATTATGGGAAAGTTGGCTATAAAGCTTACCAAGAAAATGGAATCTGGAGAATGATTTTCCTTGAAGACGAAAAATCCTTAAGGATAAAATATGAGTTTGCCAAAGAAAACAAACTCTTGGGAGTTGGAATGTGGGCACTAGGATTTGATGATGGAAGGCGTGAGCTATGGGCACTTCTGGCAGATGAATTCGGGGGTAAATTTGCCGACGCAAGATATGAATAAGGAAATAAAGGTTAACCCAATTATAAGAATGATTTTGCCATTTGTTTTGGGGTTTTCTGGAGTTTTTATAATGATGCTTTTCCAGACCATTTCCTTTCATCCGGTTAAAAGCATAGTTTCTTTCTTGAATAAAAAAGAAGCAAAAGAAATCATAAAAAATACCAAAATTGAGGAAAAATTAAAGGATAAATCCAATACTTTCAAGATAAAAAACGGACCCATTTTCCCGCAAGTTTATGGGGATGATTCCGAGAATCAGGCAAAAGCCTATGGAGTTATAGATTTAAAAACAGGAGATATTTATGCCCAGAAAAATATTACGGATTCCGTGCCTATTGCGTCAATTACAAAACTTATGAGTGCCATTGTAGCTTTGGATTTGGTAAAAAATGACGAAGTTTTTACTATCTCACAAAATGCCTCAAAAGTTTCTCCTACCAGAATTGGAGTCGTTCCCGGAGAGAAAATGAAGGTAAAAGAGTTGTTGAATGCAATGCTTCTCACTTCCGCAAATGATGCGGCTCAGGTTTTGATGGAGGGAGTTAATACAAAATACGGTCAAGACATTTTTGTAAAAGCAATGAACTATAAAGCTAAATTTCTGAACCTTGAAAACACCAATTTTTCAAATCCCCAAGGTTTTGATTCAAAAGATAATTACAGTTCAGTCTCCGACCTGGCAGTTTTGACCAACTATGCTTTGAACCACTATCCCGAAATTGTTGATATTGTAAAAAAAGATTATGAATTTTTACCCAGGAATAAAAATCACAAACAATTCGATTTATATAACTGGAATGGACTTCTTGGAGTTTATCCGGGAGTTCAAGGTATGAAAATTGGAAATACGGATGATGCCGGGTATACAACTATCGTTGTTGCCCAAAGAAACGGGAAGAAATTAGCGTCAATTGTTCTAGGGGCACCGGGCGTCGTGCAAAGAGACTTGTGGGCTGCTCAATTACTTGATTCCGGTTTTAAAAAGCTAGACGTTCCTCCAGCAAGAATAACCGATGTAGAGTTAAAAGCAAAATATTCTGGGTGGAAGTACTGGAACTAAGAACGATAGAGACGGGAACATGATTGAAAAAATTGTTAAAAAAATTTTAGAAATATTTGGGATAAAAAAACCTGTTTATATCCCGGCAAAAGTAAAATAAGCTGATCTTCCTCTTTCATTACTTCGTTTTGATTCAATTTTCACATGGTTGTATTACTCTCGAAGCATGTCAAGATTATTCAAAATTGCATTGGTATTATTTGTGCTTTCGTTGTTTGCCGTATCACTTATAGGTATTACTACTTATTATGTTTTTGCTTCAGATATTCAAACTAGGGATGGAATAATGAATAAAAATGAAACAGGTGTTGTTTTTTATGACCGGAACAATATCCCCTTTTTCACTTTTTATCAGGCAAAACGACAAAAAGAAGTTTTAATGTCAGAAATTTCTCCTAACCTTAAGAACGCCGTTATAGCGGCGGAAGATAAAGATTTCTATAAGCATAACGGCTTTTCTATAAAAGGAATTCTTAGATCTTTAGTTTTAGACTTAAAAATTAGAGGAGCTGTGTATGGTGGTTCAACGATTACCCAGCAGCTTGTTAAAAACTCTTTGCTAAATAACCAAAAAAGTTATCTTCGAAAATTTCAAGAAATAGTGTTAGCGCACGAATTGGAGAATAAATACACCAAAGACGAAATTCTTGAAATGTATTTAAATTCTGTATATTTTGGTGAAGGAGCTTTTGGCGCTGAAGAAGCGGCAAAAACATATTTTGACAAAAGCGCATCGGATCTAACATTAGGAGAAAGTGCTCTATTAGCAGGGCTCTTGCCTTCCCCTTCTCGGCTTTCTCCATATTCGTCTAACTGGAAAGAAGCATTTGATAGGCAGCATTTGGTGTTGGATAAAATGGCGGAACAGGGGTATATCTCAAACAGCAAGGGAAAGCTGGCGGAAGCAGAAAATATAACTCTCAATCAAACGCAAGGCGATATCAACAAAAATGCACCGCATTTTGCTCTTATGGTAAGAGATGAATTAATTAAAAAGTTTGGCGAAGAATACGTAGTCCGTTCTGGATTAAAAGTAAAAACAGGCCTTGATTTATCTTGGCAAAAGTATGCGGAGAATGTAGTTTCTGAAAACGTAGCAAAACTTGCGTCGAATAGAGTTTCAAATGGAGCAGTTGTAGTTTTAGATGCAAAATCGGGCGAGGTGCGGGCACTCGTGGGAAGCGTTGATTGGTTTAATGACAATTTTGGGAAAGTGAATATGGCGACCTCACCTCGTCAAACCGGCTCGTCTTTTAAGCCGATAGTCTATGCTACTGCTCTTGAAAAACGGACCATCACGCCTGCGACAATTTTAAAAGATCAACCGACAACATTTAAGCTAAATGAGCCGGGGGCGGTTCCATACAGCCCTCACGATTATGACAATAGGTATAGGGGGAATGTAACGGCAAGACGGGCTCTCTCAAATTCGCTAAACATTCCGACGGTTGAAGTATTATCAAAAACTGGGGTTAGAAATGTAGTAAATAAAGCATCTAGTTTTGGAATTGATTTTCCGCCTGGCTATTATGGGCTATCACTTGCCTTGGGAACTGCTGAAATCCCTTTAATAAAACTGACTCAAGCATATAACGTTTTTGCGAACCAAGGGCGCTTTGTAAGTGTTAAGACCATAACAAGCATTGAAGACAAAAATGGACACAATATTTATAAAGACAGGAACAATTCCCAAGATGTTTTGGATCAAGGAGTTGCTTATCAAATTTGGTCGATACTTTCAGATAAGGTTACGAGACGCGAAATTTTCGGAAATACGCTTGATACGGTTGTGCCGGCTGCAGTAAAAACCGGAACAACGGATAGCTATAAAGATGCTTGGACGATGGGCTTTACTCCAAATTTAACAATAGGGGTTTGGGTTGGAAACAATAATAATAGAGCCATGGACACGGTTGCAGGGTCTCTTGGAGCTGCCCCAATTTGGAAAGCTTTGATTGAAAAGTTTTCTGCAGAATATCCATACGCAACATTCTCTCTTCCTGAGGATCTTATATCTGTGAATTCCTGCACAGCTTCCAGTTCTGCGCGACTGGAATATTTTTTAATAGGAACTCAGCCTCTTTCATGTGTGTCTCCAAATGTTTCTTTTTCAAGCCAAAACAACGTGACACTAACTCCACAGAAAATCGCTGAACAAAACGTTGATAAACAAATACAAGATGCTGTTAGTAAAATAGAGGAAATAAAGCAGGAAGTAAAAAATCAGGACTCAAATCAAAATCCGACTCCTCCACAATCTATTCCTACAGAGCAGCCTACACCAACACCACAACCACAGGAAAATAATCCTCCTCCACCTCCTGATAATTCCAATAAGCAGAATATTCAAGATTTGTTTGATAAGCTCAAAGCCAGAAGAAACCTACAATGACCCCTTGACAAGCATTTGGCAATTGGTATAGTATATCCCCTATAGGGGGACTTAATGAAAGAAAAAACTTTATTAATTATAATGATTGCAGTCACTGCTGTTATCTTATTTGGAGGTTTAATTTTGGTTAGTTCCACAAGCACTTCTGTTCCAAAAATTGCTACATCTCAAAATGCAAAAGCAAACGTGACAGATTCCACAAGTTTTGATTGGGGTCAAATTCCAATGAAAGGCGGGAAAGTTTCAAAATCTTTTACCCTTAAAAATTCAGGAACAGATGTTTTAAGACTTTACAATATTAAAACTTCCTGCCATTGTACAAAAGCTTACGCGACAATTGATGGGAACGAAAGCCCATATTTTGGAATGAGCGGGATATCCTCTTGGGTTGGAGAAGTTAAGCCGGGTAATGAAGCAAAAATAACTGCCG
>JAKAHW010000031.1 GCA_021825285.1 bacterium | reverse complement strand
TATAAAAAGAGCGGTTATAAGTTAAAAGATGATCCCCGTATTACAAGAGTAGGGAGGTTTATCAGAAAATATTCGTTGGATGAAGTTCCGCAATTCTTGAATGTTTTAAGAGGGGAAATGAGTATCGTAGGCCCGCGAGCTTATTATCCTGATGAGCTTCGTGACCAACAGAAAAAATATCCCAGTACCCAAGGTTGTGACAAAATAGTCTTATCGGTAAAACCGGGAATCACAGGCGTTTGGCAAGTTTCAGGCAGAAGCGGAATTAATTTTGACAAAAGAATACAGCTTGACGCAGAATATGCCGCAAGAAGAAACATTTTATATGATATTTACATAATTATTAGGACTCCTCAAGCAATGCTTTCGGGAATGTAGAGGGGGCAAAATTGGCCCGACTTGATTTGTTTTGTAAAATTATGTTTAAATAGAATATTGCCACAAAATGGATGACGGATTTAAGAAATTAGATTTAAACGAAGCTACGCCTGCTCCACAAAAAGAGGAGACGGTAAACCCAAGCCCTAAAACCCAAATGCCAAGAAGAAAACTTTTCAAAACAAGAAAATTCAAAGTAACTGCTGCTGTCGTAGGAATTCTTTTACTGCTTTTCGTTTATTCGGCATTTCGAACTTTTGCAATTTATAAAGAAGCGCAAAAGGTATACAAGCAGTCAAAAGCGGTAAGCGATGCGGCAAAAAAACAAAATGTAGTTCTTGTTAAAGACGAATTAGTAAAAACACAGGAGGAAACAAAAAAGCTTAAAAAGGAGATGGGTTCCTTAGCCTTTACCAAATTCATTCCTATTATTGGTGGATATTATAGCGACGGGGAACATTTGGTAAATGCGGCTTCTTACGGAATTAACGCCGCAATTGTCACAACGGACTCAATTATTCCTTATGCAGACGTTTTAGGTCTTAAAGGAGATAAAAGTTTTGTCGGAGGTTCTGCGGAAGACAGAATCAGACTTGCCGTTAAGACTTTAGGCAAGGTTGTTCCAAAAATTGACGATATTGAAACTCAGCTTTTGAAAGCAAAAGAAGAAGTGGATAAGGTAAACATAAACAGGTATCCGAATTTCTGGGTAATGAAGAAGGTTAGGACCCAAATGGAAATGGCAAAAAGCCTTGCAGACCAAGGAGTAAATGCCGTACAGCAAGGAAAGCCCCTTATAAAGGTTTTACCGGAACTTTTGGGAGAACCGAAGGCCAAAAAATATCTTGTTTTGTTCCAAAACGACAAAGAGCTTCGTCCAACCGGAGGATTTCTTACCTACTACTCTATTTTTAGGGTAGACCAGGGTGTAATCCATATTGACAGCTCTTCGGATATTTACAAACTTGATGATAGCATCGGGTACCATCCAACCGCGCCTGCCATAATCCTTAAGTATCTTCCACAAGTAAGCACTTTGAATATCCGCGATATAAATCTTTCTCCGGATTTTGGTGAAAGCATGAAGGCGTTTAACGGTATGTATGCGAAGTCTTCGATGAAAACAGACTACGATGGAATAATCGGGATAGACACGCAATTTTTGGTTCACATAATTGATGTTTTGGGGGAGGTTCAGGCAGGCGGACAAACTTTCACTTCAAAGAATGATCCGCAATGTAATTGCCCGCAAGTTGTATATCAGTTAGAGCTTAATACTACAAAGCCTGTTGGGTATGTCAGGGAAAACAGGAAAGCCATAGTTGGAGAGCTTTTGTACGCAACAATGCAAAAAGCATTTTCAAGCTCCCCAAAGAAATATTGGGGTTCGCTTTTCCAAAAAGCACTGACAGATGCTTCGGAAAAACATATTCTATTTGCGCTTAATGACGCTAGTGCCCAACAAGGAATAGATGCTCTTAACTGGGGAGGGAAAATTAAATCTTTTGAAGGCGATTATCTTCATATAAATGATGCCAATTTTGGAGGAGCAAAATCCAATATGTATACGACTTCTGCCGTAAGAATGGATTACAATGTCGGCAGCGACGGTTCAATTACCAAAACTGTAAAAATTACCTACAAGAATCCTGAGAAATATTCCGATTGTAATCTTGAGCGGGGAGGACTTTGTCTTAATGCAATTCTTCGTAATTTCCAAAGGCTTTATGTGCCGGAAGGGTCTTCTCTCGAGTCAAGCAAAGGCTCTCAAGTTAAGGTTGAGACCAAAAAGGAGCTTGGAAAAAGTTATTTTGAATCTTTCTTTACTGTGAATCCTTTGGGAATGGCGTCAATAACCTACAATTACAAACTTCCGTTTAAATTAAAGCAGGGCTCTCCTTTGCCGCTTCTTATTCAAAAACAGCCGGGTGTCGAAGCTATTCCTTTTGAAATTTATGTCAACGGAAGAAAGAGTCAAACTTTTGATCTTCGCGCCGATAAGGAACTGGAACTTAATATTTAATGCAATTTCTTAAGGATTTAGGATTTATTGTTAAACGCACCAATTTCGGGGAAAGCGACCGCTACATTACAATTTTTACAAAATACAATGGCAAGGTTGAGGTTGTGGCAAAAGGAGTGAGAAAACTTACAAGCCGCCGTGCTTCATCTGTCGAGCTTTTGAATCTTGTGCGATTTCAGGCTGTTAGGACTTCAAAAAATCATATCCTTACAGAAGTAGAATTAATTTCTTCCTACGAAACTCTAAAAAATAATCTACCAAATGTCCAAATCCTGTTTCTTTTATGCGAATTAATTGACAAACTTTGTCCGTTGGGGCAAAAGCATGATGACGTTTTTGAGCTTATTAAAACTACTCTTGACCGTATGAAGTTGGAGCAGGAGCCGGCAGTCAGCGATTTTCAGAAAAACATTCTGTCCCTTCTCGGATTTTGGGACGGGAAGAAAGAATTCCACAATGATGAGGATGTGAGACAATTTATAGAATCAGTGATAGAAAGAAAACTAAAGAGCAAAAACTTCTTCAAGGCTTAAGCGATGATTTTTTGAAGTAGCTCGTTTAGTCCCGTGAGGGAAGAGATCTCGTGATCAGGGGAAGTTTCAGGAGTAGGAAGTTCACCAGCAAATTTTCCTTGTCTTACCCAGATGGTTGTTGCGCCCAAGCTTTTTCCTGCTTGAAGCTCCGATCTTGTCCTATCGCCTATAACATATGTGGCAGACGGATTGAAGCGGTCAATATAGGGAGCAAAGTAGGCCGGATCTTTTTCTCCTTCGACAAACCTTATTCCATCAAAATATCTTGAAACTCCAAGCCTATCTGCTTCCCTGTACATTTCTTCCTCGCCTTTTCCGATTAAGAAGAGGGGAGCTCCCGTTTGGGAAAGTGTTTCAAGCAATTCGTTTGCTCCATCAATTAAAGTCTTGCTATCAGGGTCATAAAGGGTTCTTTTCCAATCAAAAATTATTGCATGGGGAGAAGTCGGTATTTCTAAAGGTTCCCTTTCGATTTTTGCCATTTGACGAATTATACCATTTGACAAAAAAGAAAATCGTGATATGCTAAAAAAAGATTAATGAAAAAATTATTACCTCTAATAATTGTTGCAGTTTTAGTCTTGGCAGGAGTCGGTGGATATTTGGTTATGGGCAAAAAAGGAGCTAATCCTCTGAGTTCCGCAACAAATAGTTTTACTTCAATTAAGGATGCGCTTTCAAAATCAATTAGTCTTGAGTGCGATTATACTGATGAAACCGGAAGAAAAGTAAAGTCATGGATCAAAAACGGGGCAGTCAGGGCAGATGTGGCTTCTTCAAATGCTGATGAGTCAGGTTCTACAATTGTAAAAGATAAGAAAATGTATTTTTGGAATGCAAAAAGCGCAATTTCCCTGACCCTAACGGATGAAGCGCAAAAAGAAGTAAATAGTCAAGCAAATGAAATTACAAAAGACAAGGAAGTGGTAAATGAAATTGAAAAATATAAAAGCTCATGCAAACCGGCTGTCGTTTCGGATAGTCTTTTCACTCCTCCGTCAAATGTAAATTTTCAAGATATGTCAAAATTACTGCAAGTACCGTCAGGCAAAGGCAATGGTGTCCCTCAGGTAAATGAGCAGGATATTCAAAAATATATCCAGCAAGCCCAACAAGGGCAATCCGAAACCCCATAATCGTAGTTGAAGCCTTTTAATTCCTTGAGCTTAGATGATTAGTGTCTTTATTATCGTGGAAAAATGGGCACAAAAAAACCCCTTGCGGGGTTTTCCTGCCGAAACTCTATTGCTAGAATTCCTACCTTAAATACTTTCATATTTAAAGTATGTATCATTATATCCCTTGCCCCATCCTTTGTCAATGGACAAAAACCATATCAAAACCTAGCAAAATTAAAAATGAAGAAGCTATTGATTATTCCAAAATTTGGAGCATAATAAGGATATGAGGACACTTGAAGGAGGACCTAGAGGGGAAGTAGCTTCAAATGGAGCAGGTGTCCATGGAGAGTTTGTTGCTTCTACTCATCTTTTGGCTCAGGGAAATGCAGAAGCAGCACCATTGGTTCCCATTAACACTATCATTTTAGCTTGTCGACAAATGAATGATAAGCAATTGCTGGAAGTGCTTGCAGGAATAAATTTGATTGTCACCGGAAGAAACCCCTATACCGAAGTCCCCCACACCGTTTAAAAACTGTGAGAACAACCCCGAGATCTAGGAAAATGGAAAAAGATGCGTTTTTTTATGAAGTTCTAGGTTCTAATCTTTCTCTCCTCAACCACTTCTTTTATCGCGTCTGCGAGTGCTTTTAGGTGGTGGTTAACAATGTAGTTACTTATGTGTAGGGTATATATTCCTTCAAGTTCTGAAAAGTGGTCTCTTCTAAAGTCTTTCATTATTTGTTCGGGATTTGTCACGTGTTGAATTCCATCTACTTCAATATTAAGTCTTGCTTCCTTTAAGTATAGGTCTATACGTTTATGACCATCGTCATGTTCTACTTCAGTTTTTACACCCCGGCTTTCAAGAGCATTCCTTAACTCAATAACGTATTTTGTCGGAGCTCTCATATATATATTAATTATTAGCACAAGAGAAGGGGAAATGGAAATGCCGAGCAAAAAGTAGTAGAATTAAACTGTGAAAAGAAAAATAATTATTTCAGCTCTAGCAGTCTTTTCGTTATTCTTGATTTTTTCTCCATATGTCGAGGCGCGAACCGTAAGAACAAGAGGATATGTTAAGCGAAATGGTACGTATGTTGCTCCTCATTTTAAAACAAGTCCGGATAAAACCAAGTTTAATAATTTCAGCACGAAAGGGAATTATAACCCTTACACTGGGAGAAAAGGATATGTGAATCCTTACAGAAGTTCTCGCTTACGATTTCGCTGAATTTTCATAGCATTATATATGGCTGAAAGACACACTCACAAAAAGAAGGAAAAGAAAAAACCAAAACAGAAGAAATAGGATCTATGGGCTTGAGTGGACGCCGAAGGTATTCCCGTCTTGATCTGCAAAAACTCCCCACCATCCCCAAGGCATTTTCTTGGGTTCCTCTATAATTTTCACACCTTTTTTCTTAAATTCCTCAAAAATCTTTTCAACATCATCTGCTTCGAAAATAAGGTTTGACATTTGGCCAATTCGTTTTTTAAGGTCCTCAAAATTCGGCATTTCTTTTTCGGGCACGAGAAGCGCAATTCCCGTTTCTTTTCCTTTTGGCCCCACTTGTACCCAGCGGGAGTTGGGCGACATAGGCATATCTATTTGTTTTTCAAATCCAAGTTTGTTTACATAAAAATCAATTGCTTTATCCTGATCTGTCACAAAAATATTTACCGTTCCAACTTTTATCATTATTCTATTTTACGAAGTAAATGCTGATTTTGGGTAAGGGAATAATTAATTTTTTGTAAGAGTTTCAGTTTTAAAATTAAATTGGTATAATCAAAAGCATGGAGAATTTATTTGAAAAAGTTGTAGCGCTCGCGAAAAGACGCGGTTTTGCGTATCCGTCTTCTGAAATCTACGGTGGTCTTGCCAATACTTGGGATTTTGGCCCCATGGGAACTTTGCTCAAAAACAATATTAGAGATTCGTGGTGGAATAAATTTGTTCTCTCGCGCGACGATATGGTGGGAATTGATGCCTCAATATTTTTGAATCCCAAAGTTTGGGAAGCTTCAGGACATGTCGCTTCTTTTACGGATGCTTTAATTGACTGCAAAACGTGTCGTTTCCGAACCCGAGCAGACCATTTGATCGAGGACAATGTTCCTGACATAAAGGTTGAGGGTTTGCCTGTTGAGGAATTGACCAAAATAATCCGCGAAAACAAAATTAAATGTCCCAAATGCGGCAAAACCGATTGGACAGAAGTCAGAAAGTTTAATTTATTATTTGAAACATCGATAGGCATAATAGAAGAGGGTAAAGAGAAAGTGTATCTCCGGGGTGAAATTGCGCAAGGAATTTTTGTTAATTTTAGGAATGTTTTGGATACAACTCGTGTCCGCGTACCATTCGGTATTGCTCAGCAGGGAAAAGCTTTCAGAAATGAGATAACTTTGGGCCAATTCGTGCACAGGACTTTGGAATTTGACTTAATGGAATTTGAATATTTCATAAACCCCAAAGATTGGGAAAAGATTTATGAATCATGGAAAAAAGAAATGTGGGATTGGGCGCATGAATTAGGTTTGAATACCGAAAACTTGAGGTGGCGCGAGCATGAAGAATTTGAGCGATCCCATTATTCAAAAAGAACTATGGATATTGAATATAAATATCCTTTCGGTTTCAAAGAGATGTTTGGGCTTGCCTACAGAACAGATTTTGATTTAAAAAACCATACGGAAAAATCAGGACGGGATTTGTCCTACACGGATCCTGTATCTGGCGAAAAATATATTCCTCATGTAATTGAGCCGACATTTGGTCTATCGCGTTTGGTTGGTGTAGTATTGTTTGATTCCTATACTGAGCAGGATGGAAGGATATATTTGAAGCTTGATCCGAAACTTGCGCCTTATAAAGCTGCAGTATTTCCTCTTTTGGCAAATAAAGAAGAATTGGTTTTGAAGGCAAGGGAAGTTTATGAAAATTTAAGAAAAGAGCACTTAATAGCTTGGGATGATAGGGGAAATATAGGGAAAAGATATGCTTCGCAAGATGAAATCGGAACGCCATTTTGTATAACAATTGATTTTGACAGTCTAAAAGACAATGCAGTTACAGTTCGCGACCGCGATACAGCCAAACAGGAAAGAATTAATATCGATAAGCTCCAGGAATACTTAAAAGAGAAATTACAATGAGCCTTTTTCTTGTACTTTTGGATTGCCAAAAGTACCAAAAGCTCTCGTCCATGTGGTCCTCGTGCTTTCGAATTTCGTTTACTCACTGAGAGAGCCGGACTCCTGCATTTCCATGCTCTCACCTTTCCTCTCTCCTGGCGTTCGTTCACTCAATTCTCATGCACTCCGGTCCAAATGGCGAACAATTAGGTTCGGGTCAACAATTTTAGGTCATATTAAACTTGAGATGATTTGTTATATTGATTTGCTTTAGTAAACAAGTTACTATGGGTACATTAGAATTTATCCCTAATCTTAATGGCAAGTCCCGAGGCAGCACCTTATTTTGAACTTGATAGAAAACCCCGTGTCCACTGTTCTGTTGTAGCAGTGAGAAGTTTTGCCGGCAGAAATGTTGTCCCCGAAGCGGTCAGTATGCTTCATGATACCCAAAATAGAGGAGAAGATGGAACGGGAATTGCTGTTTATGATGGGTACTCGGGGACTTTTTATTCCCATAAGGATCTCGGTCTTGTGCAGCACGCCCTGGCACCCGAAAAGCTGGATGGGCGTTTTAAAGGATCTCTTGTTTTTGGCCACAATAGGTATGCTACCTCCGGAAAGGACGGTCCGCAAAAAGATGAAGAGCTTAGGGCATGTCTTCAGCCATACGTTGTTGCTCATAAAGGAAAATGGCTTTCTCTTGCTCACAATGGTAATTTCCCCCAAGAATACACTGCAAAAATGCTGGCGGAGTTGCCAAGCGGCATTCCTTTTCAATCAGGAGAGGGTGAGAATATAGTTGATAGCGAAATCCTTGCTTGGAGAATAATGTTTAGTGAGGGCGCCAATTGGAAAGAAAAAGTGCAAAACGGCCTTAATGGCGCACCGGGAGCATACTCCTTGGTAATAGGGACGGATCAAGGCGACATGTTTGGCATAAAAGATCCAAGAGGAATCAGGCCTCTTGTTGCGGCACGACTTGATGATGGTTTTGCAATTCTTTCGGAGACCCGGGGGCTGGAGCACATTCCCGGAGTATTAAAAAGAAAAGAAGTGGGAGCAGGCCAAATGGTTCATGTAACACCAGAAGGAGACGTAAATCTATATCAGCTTTTTGATAAGGTTCCTCAAGCAAGATGCGCCGTCGAATCCATTTACCTCATGCATCCTTTCTCTTTTGAGGCCGGAGGACTTGAAGTGAGAGGCATAAGGGGAAGAATGGGAGCACAGCTTGCAGAAAAGTATCCTTTTCCACGTGAATATACGAAAGTCGGGGTGCCTGCATCAGGGAGTGAAATAGCAAATGCTTATGCCAGAGCGCTTGGAGAAGTAGCTGAGGATTTTATTAAGAAGGATAGCTACCGTCCAAAACAGAGAACTTTTATGCTTGGATCGGATGGCGAAAGAGATGTGGAGCTTGAAAGAAAATTCACAATTTCTGAAAGTGTCAGAGGTTTAAAGCTTGTTATAGTTGATGATTCAGTAATTAGAGGCAAAACTACGGGAAGATTGGTTAGAGCTTTAAAAGCAGCAGGGGCCATAGAGGTTCATGTGCTTTCAGGATCCCCACGGTTTGTTGAAATTTGTAATTTAGGCGTAGATATTGCGAAAAAAGAAGAGCTAATTGCTTTGGATAAAGATTCCAGTTTCAATGAGAGAACGAATGCCGAAATTGCAAAAATAATTGGTGCTGATAGCATTAATTTTCTTGACAATAAAGGTCTGACAGATGCAATTGACGGAAAAGATTTGGGTGTTTGTACTGCTTGTATGGGGGGTACACATCCGATTCAGGAGTTGGGGTGTGGGGCAAATGATGTCTATTCAATAAACCCTCAGTCTTTGGGTAGCTGGAACTAGTTGACAACGTATATTTTTTTTGTATTAATTAAATTATGGAATTTATTAAGAAGAATAAGGTTTTGTTTATCGCTCTTGCAGTAGTTCTGGTTATTGCTGCAGGCGGTTTGTTCTTTATTTCAGGAAGCTCCAAGAAACAAGCACTTGCCCCGACAACCGAGGAAAAACAGGTTAAAAGCGTAAATCCCGACGAAATAGGCTTAAAACTGAGCCTCAGGCCGGATAAAAAGGCGGTCGTTATGGAGATAACCAAACTTGAAGGCATAAAAGCGGTTGAGTATGAGGTTTCCTATGATGCTCAGGTTACTGAGGAAGGGCAGACCAATAATGTCCCAAGAGGAGCGGTTGG